>JAUILB010000210.1 GCA_030432815.1 Alphaproteobacteria bacterium
CGGCCCATAAATGGATTTAAGTACCGCAAGCCCATTTATGGCCTGTGCCGGGAATAATTTCATATACTGGTAGCCCTGAGCGCTTAATTTCATAGCTTCACTTGTTGTGGAAACGCCGGGTAAAAATGGTATCGAAATATGATTTGCGGCCTCAACCAATTGGTTGGTTGTTCCCGGGCTTACTGCAAACTGCGCCCCTGCATCGTAAGCTTCACGTAATTGTTTTTCATTTGTAACCGTACCAACACCAACAATAGCATCAGGGCAAGATTTCCTGATCAACTGCATCGCATCAAGCGCCGCCGGTGTTCTTAATGTAATTTCCAGAACTTTATATCCATTAGAAAGGAGATCTTCTGCTAATGGAACAGCATCTATGGGGTCTTCTATCACCAATACAGGTATATAGCTTACACCTCTCAATAATTCTGCAAATTTAAGATTTTGATGGCTCATTATTTTTCCCGGCTTAATCAGTTAATAAGAAGAAATGGATGTCTATAAGGGCCGTCTATAATTTTCACCCATTTGCCTTATATCTTAAAATGGTTACATGGCAAAGCTTACAATTAAGGTTTCAATTTTAAACAAAATATATAAACTACCCATCAAAAGGGATAACGAAATACAAGGGATAAACAATGACGGGCAAAACAAAAAATAAGATACTTATTGCATTAAGTGCTGTTGGTCCTGGCCTGTTTTTGATTGGTTATAATATCGGTACAGGCAGTGTCACTACAATGGCAAGGGCCGGCGCACAATATGGCCTAACACTGCTTTGGGCCATCGCTCTTTCCTGTATTTTTACCTATATTTTGATGGTTGCGTACGGCCAGGTAACTTTGGTTTCCAAAAAAACCGCCCTGATGAACATCAAAACAGAATTTAAATTTGGAAAGCCTCTGGCACTTTACATCATGGCGGCACTGATCATAGGCGAACTACTGGCAGTGGTCGGTATTATGGGTATTGTTTCTGACCTTGTTCAGGAAGGAATAAGGCTTACTAGCGATGGTATAGTTTTTTCAAAAGCATGGATTACAATTATACTAATCTCTTTGCTTTTTCTTATGTTCTGGTTCGGACGCTATAAAGCCTTTGAGAAAATACTTACCCTGTTTGTTATTATAATGGCATTCTGCTTCATTGTCGTATTTATTATGGTTAGTCCCGATCTTATGGAGCTGGCCGCAGGTTTAGTCCCGTCAATCCCTGATGAACCCGGCTCCATGGGGTTGATAGCTGCAATGGTTGGTTCCACTTGTTCAGCGGCCGTTTTTATCATGCGAAGCACTGTAGTTTCCGAGAAGGGATGGAATATCGATAACCTGAAAGATGAAAAAAGAGATTCTTTTGTATCAGCTTCAATGATGTTCCTGATCAGCGGTCTTATCATGGCAGTGGCAGCAGGCACGCTCCATTTGCTAGGGTTAAAAGTTGATAGTACACTGGATCTGATAAGCCTGTTTGAGCCTATTGGCGGTAAATTTGCTTCTTTTCTTTTAATTCTTGGGATTGTTGGAGCCGGATTATCAACAGTTTTTCCAATTGTCCTGATCGCACCGTGGCTGATTTCTGATTATACGGGTAAACCACGTGATATCCATTCACCCATGTATAGAATACTTATTATTGCTGGTCTGCTTATCGCATTTTTTTCCGTATTCCTTGACAGAAGCCCAACCATATTGATGGTATTTTCTATGGCATTCCAGGCCGCCATCCTTCCCGCTGTTGCAATTCCGATCTTTATGCTGATTAACAGAAGCAATTTTATGAAAGAACATATAGCATCGACACGGATGAATATTGGGTTGGTTGCCGTTATCATATTTTCGTTGGTAACAACTTACTTCGCGATCATGGGATTCTTATAATTCCGTATCGTGTTTAGGCAAAAATAAATTTTTATTTGAGGATCAAAATGAACAGTATGAATGATAATAGACGAGAATTTATCCGCAAAATTAGTGCAGCATCATTTGTTATAGGCAGCGGATTATTACCCCTGAGCTCTTTTGCACAAATGGATGGAAGTCAATCACAACAAAACCAAAAAATAAAAATTTTTAATGGTCGTGTTTTAACCCCCTATCGTGTGCTACCCGGAGGGACGGTTGTGGTTGAAAATGGTAAAATCATAGACGTAAGTGATCAAAATATAGATATTCCCGGAGCAATAGAAATTGATGCAAAAGGGCTTAATATTTCCCCGGGGTTCATTGATCTTCATGTGCATGGCGGCGGCGGACATTCATTTCTGGATGGTACAGTTGAAGCCTATCTGAAAGCGGCTGAAATGCATGCGCGCCATGGAACCACAGCAATGTATCCAACAGCAACATCAGGCGGTAAGGAAGAATTATTCAAAAATCTGGAAGTTTATGAACTTGCTGATGCCCAAAATACCATGGGCGCACAATTTATGGGAATGTTTCTGGAAGGACCTTATTATTCAATGGAACAAAGGGGCGCGCAGGATCCGCGCTATATCCGAAACCCCGATCCTGAAGAATATAAGGAGATATTATCTCGGACATCGATTATTAAACGATGGGATTCTGCACCTGAAAAGGAAGGCTCACTGGAATTTGCACGTTATCTGAAATCAAAAGGCGTGATGGCATCAATGGGCCATACCAATGCCGTTTATGAAGATGTTCTGGTGGCTTTTGAAAATGGGTATTCCCTTGCCACACATCTTTATTCCGGTATGGCTGGCGTAACACGACGTGACAGTTTCAGGTTTGCCGGTGGTGTACAAAGTGCGTTTCTTATTGATGAAATGAAGGTTGAAGTAATTGCAGACGGCAAACATCTACCCGCACCACTGCTTAAATTGATCTATCAAAGAAAAGGTGCAGATAAAATTGCCCTTGTTACAGATTCCATGAGAGCAGCCGGCATGCCGGACGGGGACAGTATCCTCGGTAGCCTTGAAAATGGGATTAAAGTTATCGTTGAAGATGGCGTCGCAAAACTACCGGACAGAACATCATTCGCGGGAAGCGTCGCAACAACTGACAGGCTGGTGCGTACAATGATAACACTAGCAGATGTTCCAATGAAGGATGCCGTCAGAATGGCATCTATCACCCCAGCCAACATAATGGGGATCGCTGACCGGAAAGGATCTCTTGTCCCCGGAAAAGATGCTGATATTTTAATATTCGATAATGATATACAAATTGAAATGACAATGGTGAATGGCAATATTGTCTATCAGAAAAAATAAATTCAACAAAAAACAAACCTAAATAAAAAGGAAATTGACCTCATGCGAGAATTGCAGAAAGATCAACTTAACGTAAAAATTTATTCCACACGCCCGGAAATGGGACAAGCCGCAGCAGACGAAGTAAGCAATAAAATCAATGAGCTCTTAAAAGAAAAAGACTATATCAATATTGTATTTGCTGCCGCCCCATCACAGAATGAATTTCTCGCCGCTTTAAGGGAAAAAGACATCGATTGGGGCCGAATAAACGCATTTCATATGGATGAATATGTAGGTGTGGAAAGAAATGCGCCGCAATTATTCGGTAATTATCTGAAAGATGTTCTCTTCAGTCACGTATCATTTAGGGAAGTTTATTATATGAATGGTGATGTGGATGATTTGGCTGCTGAATGCCAGAGATACGCTGATCTGATGAAAAAATATCCCACCGATATAGTCATATTGGGTATTGGCGAAAATACACACCTGGCGTTTAATGATCCGCATGTGGCATTTTTCAATGACCCTGAAGTAGTAAAAATCGTTGATCTGGATGAGAAAAACAGATGGCAGCAGGTTGATCCGGATGATGACATATGTTTCAACGCAATCGAGGAAGTGCCAACCCACGCTATTACATTGACCATCCCAGTCCTATATGATGCGACCTATGCCTATGCAATTTCGCCCGGTAAAAATAAAGCTGATGCCATTTATAGAACGCTGCGCGAAGACATACAGGAAAAATATCCTTCGACACTTCTTAGAAAACACCCAAGGGCTGTTCTATATATCGATGAGGACAGTGCTTCCGATCTGGATTAGGAGAACTGTTATATACTTTAAATTATTTTTTGGGGTTCGGGAAAGAGATCAAATCAGTGGTCTCACCCCCACCCTCTACTTCCAGCGTGGCAAGAGCGTAAAATTTACCATCTTTACCCATCGCAAGTGAATTAATATGGATTGGTTCACTTCCATCTTCAAAAACAATCTCACCAAGATCTTCATATGTATGATCAATAATATCATAGGCAATGATATGATGATTTTTCAGGATCAGTTTACTAACCGCATCCTCGCCGAATTCTGCAAATTCAGCCTCATTCGGATATGCATGGGAAATATGATAAAGGGTTCTTTGATCATGTCCGATAACAAGCCCTAAGCTAAACCCGTAACCTGTTGCACCAGCACGCTTAGATGTTTCAGAAGCCAACCGGTCCAGAAGTGTCACTTTATTGGTCATTGGATCAAGACTGAATAAATATTCGGATTCGTTATGAACACCATAAATCAAATTATCCAGATCGGACCATATTGATTGGCGCCATTGGTATCCCATTGACCGGCCAACAGGAACACCGAAATAGTCTTTTTGCAGATTGTCAGTTTCAACCAGCCGAATTTCATCCTGATCATAAACATATTCATATATTTCACCAGAAGGATTATTAAAATAAGCGTGACCGTTTACTTTACTAACACTAATGGAACGGCTTAGGATTTGATACCTGTCCCCATCACCTTCTTCACCGTCCGCGAAATATTCGCCCAGCTGTTTTAGGTTCCGGCTTTCAACATCATACCTGAATACTTCCCCCCGGGGCCATGTAAGACCATAAATCCGACCACGGTCCGTATCCATGGTTTGGGCAATAATCCCGCCTCTTGTTGGAGATGCTATACCCAGATCTTCAATTTCCCCTGTTGTCATATCATAAGAAAGTATGTGTCCCCCCTGATATGGCTGATAACCGGCAGGCGGATCACCCATTAACTCCTTACCATCAACGTTCTTATAAAAATCTACGTGGGTCGCGAAATACAGTTTTCCTTTATATTCATAAAAATTCACATGGCTTTTTCCCTGCGGAATTGCCTTCATTTCATAACCGTCTGTAACATCAGTAAGGTCTGCCAAATGTTCTATTTCAGCATTTTCCGGATTAAACGAATACATTTGTGCCCCAACGTCAAGATCACCTGAACATAAAACGTAATATATCAGACCGTCACTCGCCGAAGATATACCGTTATAATTACCCTTAGACTGGGGAAAATTGGTTGCGTATCTGGTCGCGATGATCTTAGTGTCATTTGCAAAGGCACTCAGCTCGAATGACATAATTGCTAATGGAAGTATAAGATATTTTATAGCTGATGTTTTTTTAGAAATCATAACCTCACCTTATAGTTTGACGATAGAACATGCGAACATTATTATTTTTCCAAAGCAAGAATAGACCAAAAAC
>JAUILB010000211.1 GCA_030432815.1 Alphaproteobacteria bacterium
ATAATATGCGGATCAGGACTTCCGTTTAAAGAAAAATACCGGAACAATATCCTTAAAGTTTTGGCTCTTTTACAGTTTGATCAGGGGGGTGATCTTCATCTTATGCTGTGGATATCCCTAACGCAGCAAAGCCCCATATTCCTGATCGTCGTGGTGAAACGTACATACGGTTTCACTGCCTTCAGAGCGGGTGGGTGTGTCTCCCTCCATTATCCCACCCGCTCACATTATGAATGATAATTTTTTAAGGAATAATGATGAGCAACAAGCGACTAAAAAAAATTGAAAAAATCAAAGACGAAATTCCACACATAAATATTACCCCTAATTTTACCCAGGCCATTTTAATATCCATCGCCTTTTTTGCATTGGCTATCCTGGTTTCCTACCTAACACATCCGGTATGACCATTATGGCAGATATGTATATGCGTAATGTGCGTGACTGGCGCGAAGCGACCTTGATGCTGAGTTTTGAGGAAAAGGGCTATTTTGATGAACTTTTAAACCTCATCTATATGTATGACGATTTGCTTCCGGATGATGACGATTTTATCTGCCGGGCGATGCCGGTTCATAAAAAAACCCATGCGAGGCTCAAGGAAAAGCTGATTAACGCGGGCTTAATCGCGATTAAAAACGGGTGTTACTACAACAAAAGAGCAACTTCGGAGATCGTAAAAATCAATGAAATCTCGGAAAAAAATCAGCTTAAAGCCAGGAGTAGATGGTCCAAGTCATTGAAAAACAATGAAACAAAGGATGCAGCGGCAGATACAAAGACGGCGGAAAAATTAAAATCGGCAGATGCTCCGGCAATGCTGAAAGTGAAATGTGAAAGTGAAAGTGAATATGGAAGCAAAAGAACAGAAAAGTGCACAATCGACAAGGTTCTTGACCCGGACGGACCTGTCCCGGATGAATATAGGAAATTCGCAGAAGAAAAAGGGCTCGAAGACATACAAAGACGGTTTGAAGACTGGGCCGGGTGGTGGCTTGGTGAAAATGGGCGTAAAGCCGGGGCAAGAGGATGGCTTCAAACCTGGAAAACGCGGGTCCGTAGAGTTGTTGACAGGCAAATGGCTGAACTTTCCGATCAAAAGGGACAAATCGGGCATCGCCGATGTGCCACCACTGAAGGAGCGCGACTGGCGCTTGATCGACGACGAAATCGCAAGCGAAAAATATGATAATCCGCGTATTTCAAAGATCAAACCGCAGGATGAAGCATATTGGGCGCAAATTCTGATCCAAGGGATGGCAGCGCTTGAAGTGAGCCCGTTTGAACATACACTTACGCGCCTGACACGTTTGAAGCTTCAAAAACCGACACAGAACATGGACCCTCAGGCAACCGCCGTGTTTCTTGAGGATATATGTGATCATCTTGAAAGACGGGAATATTCATACTTCGCGATAGACGAGGGGATCATGCGCCTGATTGAGCAGGAAGACGATCGGTTTTTCCCGACGATGAAAACCATGATTAAATATATTCATCCTGTTCACTGGAAACTGAAACGGCGGATCAGCAAGCTTCAGGAAATATTAAATCGAACCACTACTAAAACCTCTTAATGCACAGATAGAAAGCATCAAAATGAAACTGAATATTGATAAGGAGGCAAAAAAAATGATCATAACCATGCTTGATAACGGTGCAAATAATGGTCGTATTTCGCTTAAGTTTCCCGGCATCCGTAAAGAACAGATTGATAAAATCAGGGGGGAAATCAACAAGGGAACCGAACAAACCAAAAAGAAGCTGAAGCGCGACCCGCTTCTGGCCATATACCGCAGCGGCGATATCGGCATTCATGAGCTTTATGCCGCAGAACATATTCGCTATGCGTTTAGCCTGATTACTTCTGATGTCACCATGCGGGTGATGGATTTCAGCGTATATATCGATAAAATCGGTGAACGACCGACAGAAAGCGAAAGTGCGCTGAAGACCAGAATTCAAAACCAGTACGGCGAATGGTTTGATGAATGCAGCAAAAAACGGATCAAGGTTGGCCCGATCATTCATGTGCTGACCGAACCCGTAACGCTTAGGGATACGGATGCATATTATTGTTTTCGGCGTGGCCGCGCACGTGGTTACCTGGTCGCCGGACTTAGGCTTTATGTGGATATGTTTAAACCGCGAAAGGGGATAAAATAATTTTCCGCTTGCATAGTTATTAAGAATCGTTATTAATAACAGTTGTTAAGAATGATTCGCAATTGTTGGGAAAGGCAGGAAAATGGAAAGAGACAGCGATATCATGTTTTATTCGCTTTGGTTCTGTTTTCTTGTGTTTTAAGCGCGTTTGAAATCATTCTTAATTGTCTGAAACAAATTGCAGAGAGCCGACCTCCCGTTTAAGGCTATTCCCTCCTCACCACCTTATGAGCCGGCTCTCTGCTTTTTACTTGATCCTAAAGTGAAGCGGTATATGCTTGCGTAATAATAGCAAGGGGTGAGGAAATGGCTGAATTTGGCAGTACTGAAAACATTTTCTGGTTTTGGGCCGTGCTTTTGTTTACGACACCTGCTGTGCTCCGGTTTCGGGAAACGCCAATTGTTCCCATGATATCCACATTTTTTGTATTCGGGTTTTATACCCAAAGCTACTGGATGCCGGATTTTTACGATATCGGCGATTGGCCGGGTATTATCGGTGTTTGCGCGCTTATTCTGGGGTTTTATTATTTGACGGGTTTTATGGTTCATTATGTATATTGCCGGTCAAAATCCGAACGGCTTAATAAAGTTGGCCCTATTTTTGACGCCTGGATCAAGGGCAAATGCTATGTGATCAATGATGAATTTGTTGCTGAAATCCGCCGCTTGAAAATGTTTGAAGTGGCATGGGATGATGTTTCCCGCTTTCAGGATGGGGAGGAACTTGTCATTAGCGATGACATTGAACGGGAACCCGAAATACTGGGTGAGGTGCGCATACACAAGGATCTTACCGAATATGAAATTGCGCGAAAAATCCTAGAAGAAAAGGGACTGCTTTGAACGAAATTTTTCTTGCCGTTGTTATTTTTATTATCCCGTTTTTGGTTGCGCTTTATATCTGGCGCGATGATCAACCGAGGCAGGCGGTTTATTATATTTGTTTCAGTGTATCGACGCTTGCGTTGATTATCGTCCTGCTTGCGAAGGATATATATGCCGCAATAATGCCGATCGGGCTTTTTCTGGCGAGTACGAGCTTTTTTGCCGGCGTTTATGCGTCGGTGATAGTAAGAAAAGTACGAAACAAGGATGATGATCCTACTGCAAATGATCTTTCATGAAGGCATTGAAACGTTCCTGTGCTTCGTTTACTTCTGCGTCACTTAGCTCATCTTCAAGGTAGGCACGGTTTTGTTGAAGCCGTTCAAGCGTTTGCGGCGTTAACTGCCCGCCGGGCATTGTAGAACTTATTTCTGTACCAAGCATAATCCACATCAACGCATCAACCGGGTCTTTATCACGGCCACTCCCAAGATAGGCATACTCGGCCATGTAGGCCGCTGCTTCGGCCTTTCCTTCGATGAAAGCACGTTCAAAATAGTCGGCGGCAGCGTTGAGATCCTTAGCTTTTTGTTCACCGTTATGATTTATCAGACCCATTGTAAATAGCGCTTCATGGTTATTTTGCTCTGCGGCCTTTTGAAGCCACATATTGGCAACGGTATCATCCTGAGCCACGCCGTCACCGGACGCATACATGCTGGCAAGGTTATATTGCGCACGGCTGTCACCGGCATCCGCGGCTTTCATATACCAAAGGCGCGCTTGATCGAGATTTGTTTTTGTGCCGATCCCATAATGATAGGCACTGGCCAGTTCAAACTGACTGTCCAGTTCATTTTGTTTTGCGGCCTGCTCAAACCAGATAAACGCCTTTTCTTCATCTTTGGTTAGGTTTCCAAGACCGAATTTATACCCGATCCCGATATTTCGCTGGGCAATGGGATCACCAAGTTCTGCCGCTTTAAGCATCCATTCGTTGGCCTTTTCATCGCTTTTCATCACATGAAGACCATCAGCATAATAAAGTCCGACCATCACCATGGCTTCGGTGTTGCCGGCCTTCGCTTCGTTTAGGTATTCACCAAAGGCAAGGCGGTAATTTTCTTCGTCATGGGCCTTGTTTGCAGTTTCCATATCGGCAAGGGCAGGGGTTGCCACAGTGAGCAAAAGGGTAAATATCAGCTTTTTCATCTTTTAAACCTCATGTTCTTACTCATTAATAACTCAATATATCAAAATTATGCCAGAAATTAGATGAACAGAGGATGACTAATGCGTTCATACAACGCTTATGTATGTCCCCAGTCATCGGGGTCATCATTGTTATTGGGGCTAAGGCCGATGATATCCCCGTCCGCATTGATCCCCAGACCAAGAACGGTGCGGTTTGCATAGTTAAAATAGGAAACAACCTGATTAACTTCGAGAATTTCGCCGTCTGTAATACCAACTTTTCTCATTTTTTCAATAATATGATAAGTGAGTTCCGAAGGACTTTGGGTCAAATATTTGGCGTACTTGAGCATTAAAGTATGTTTATCATCAAATGTATCCTGCGGACGCTGAATTTCAAGCGCGGCCCGTATATCAATGGCACGGTCATCGTCATAGCCTTCGGCTTTGAGAAGCTTTGCCATGCCCGCATGATGATGTTCTACGCAGTAGGCACATTTATTCAGAATTGATACATAAACACCGATACATTCTAAAAAGGCCTTGGGTATTTCATTGCCGTTATGATGTAGTACCCGTTTATAGATCGCCATATGAGCTTCCATTGTGTGCGGACGCAATGAATGTGCCATCATAATGTTATCAACATTATTATCAGGCCCTTTTACGCGGTCATAAAGCGTTTTTAATTTTCCCGATGCTTCATCATAAGGAATTGTTTTGATCCAGGTCATGAAAATTTATCCCCTTATAAACACTTCACTTTTTATCAGTGACCGAGCTTACAGGAATAAAGGAACGATGGCAAATGCGGTTTATATCTCTCTATGGCGGGGATGGAGGCGGGAAACTGAACGTGAATTTTTATGGTCGTTCAGCTGGAACTTAAGGCATTCGACAGCTTCCATAATCTGGGGCAGGGTGTTTTTATTATAGGGAAATGATATGCTTACCGAAAGATCAGGGTAAGTTTCGGGTGTTTCCTCTGGTGCCGTTTTTTCACGGAATTGTTCACGCTGCGCTATATCGGGCATATGACGGCGGATAATCATATGGTCATTGCGTTTAGGGGTGTTTTCCTGTGCTGTTATGTCATTACTGGATTTGATATCTGCAACGGCATGCCAGATAAAATCAAGCATTCTTTCCTGCTCTTTTTCGGATTTAAGGGTACCGCGATGATCGCGGATAAATGATTCCGCGCCATATGTGCAATCATCGCCAAAGCAGATTTTGTAATTCATTAGATAATTTGTTGGAGAAGGCGGAATAAAACGAT
>JAUILB010000212.1 GCA_030432815.1 Alphaproteobacteria bacterium
TTATAACGAATTGAATAGGGAATGTAGCTGATATTGGTGCTTCGCGGCAGATTAAATTGACCGCTACTATAATCATATCCAGTGGTGAATATCCATTCTGTTGCTTCCAACAGCGGGATGGATTCATAATTTTTTTCTATTGACTGTGGATCATAGGTTGGCTGCGGAGCTTCCCGCCTTGTTTGGGAAGGAACATTTTGCGCAAGTGCCGAGGTACAAATTAAAGAGCATAGTATTAATGCTGTAAATTCAAGTATTGCCCTGTTTGACATTGCTAACATTATCCTCGGTCCCCCTCAGCAAGAGTGTACTGATACACAAAATGATAAATTTATTATCTTTTTCACGTATGTATTAACTTAATTTGTGATGTATTTTCAAGAGTTTCCTCACAAAATAAACAATTTGTGAGATAAACATGGCAATTTGACAAAAAAAAGGCGGCTCATCGAGGAAGCCGCCCAAGTTTGGGGGAGGAAATAATCACTTTAAAGATTAGGTAAGATTCATTGACAAAAGGTTAACCGATAATTGGGCGTATTGATAAAATGCTCCAAAACTGTTCCGAATTAGGACAGCTGATATTTTTTAATAATGGTTTCAATGAATTAATAATAAATTGGAATAAAAGTTTTTTTTATCAAAGATTAATTTAAACACAAATTTTAAAAAAAATATGAGCTTATTAGATACGACTCAGATGTTAGCACATAGTCGGTTTATTTTTTTCAGTTAATAAATAAAACATCTGCTTGACGATTGCGGAGTAATTGGTAATTACTTGCAGAAGATATAATATTACGTCAGGTATTTTGTAATGCTAAAATCAGGATTATCATGGGGGGCAGGGTTTGTTATGTGTGTTTCCCTATTCGGATTTAATTTCACATTTGCCCAGGAATTTGAAAAACCTGATGTCGACGCACTCCAACAACAAATAGATGATTTAAAAGCCAGGGTCGATCAACTTGAAGAGGATGAAACTGTTCAAAATCCTAATGAAAATGATGACCTGAATGATCCTGATTTATTACTTGAATGGGACCCCGGTCCAAAGCTTAGTTCAAAGGATGGCCAGTTTTCTTTTCAATTGAATGGGCGTGTGACTTATGATTATTCCAATATTACGTTCAAGGATGGCGCAGGTATCACCCGGCCTGCCGAAAAAGTAGATGGGATGGATTTACGCCATTTGGACCTTGGCTTCCGAGGGAAAATGTTTGGTAACTTCAGCTACCGTGTGGTGGTTAAATTTACGGGTGGTGAAACAGAGCTTAAAATGGCCTATTTCGATTATGATGTGGGTAATACCAAAATCACCTTTGGTCAGACTCGTACATTTACAACACTTGATAAAATGACCCCTCCGACAATGATGGCATTTGCAGAAAGATTTGCATTTGTAAATGCAATAAATGTGGACAGGCGCATCGGAATAGCAGCAGCACAACATGGTAAGGACTGGTCAATCAGCGGCGGGTATTTCTTTGAGAATGCTATTGATCAGGAAAATGATGACAGCAATATGATTTCTGGCAGAGCGAATTATTCCCCGCATTTTGAAAACGGATTAGGCATTCATGTTGGTACAAGTGCGTTTTATAGAACCCGTAACGGTAATGCGTATGACCCTGAATATGAAACCCGTGCCTTCAGTAAACAGGGAGATGTCAAGCCGCTTTTCAGTGGTGATTTTCTGATTGATAGTGAATTGTTTATTGGTGGTGAATTTGCCGCTAATTATGGATCATTTGGTTTGCAGGCAGAATATGCCACCATTAAAACGGATTTAAACCCTGTGGAAACGAGAACTATGATAAATCCGCGTTATGAAGGCGGTTACGTTGAGGTAGGTTTCTTTCCCACAGGCGGATCACAAGATATAGATGGATCAGACGGGCGTTTAAATGGTGTTAAGGTAAATTCACCAGTTGGCGGTGGTGGTATCGGCGAAGTTCGTGTTGCGGTACGTTATGATGTTGCGGATCTTCGTCATGAGACATTTGGCCGCAAGCAGACATCCTATATCGGCGCAGTGGATTGGTATTTAAATGAAGCCTTCAAAATACAAATGAATTATGCCCATTCCGTGGTACGTGACTACATGAATGTAAAAACAGATACGGTTAATACGTTTAACACCAGATTCATGTTTAACTTTTAAAATATTCGTTTATCAATCATTAAATCGAATAATATTCTTTTTTTTATATAAAAACAGAATAAAATACTGGTTAAGTGCAATTTTATATGATATTTGCGATACATTTTAAATCAGGTGAATTTATAAATGGATATTTGTTTGCAAAAAGATAATGACGCGCAAGATGTGGAAGCATTGCTTGATCTTGCATTTGGTCCTAATCGGCATGAGAAAGCCGCGTACACATATCGTGAGAACGTTCCCGCAATTAAGGAACTGTCTTTTGTAACTTACGAAAGCGGGAATGTCATTGCAACATTAAGGTTTTGGCCGGTTACAATAGGAGGGAAAGATTGTCTTTTACTTGGCCCGATAGCAGTGGTTCCTGAATTACAGGGAAAAGGGTACGGCATTACTCTTATGAAACATGGCCTCGCAAAGGCAAAGGAACTTGGCCATACGCGAGTGATACTAGTGGGCGATGAGCCATATTACAGCCGGGTTGGCTTTAGCAGGGACATGGCTAAAAAGATCACGATGAAGGGGCAGAAAGATGAAAGTCGAATACTTGCTCTTGAGCTTCTAAATGGTTCATTTCGCAATGTTTTTGGCGAAGTGAAAAAAGTTTAACCTTTAAAAAACAATCTGAAAAGTGTAATATTTGCGTCATATTGCTGATGTAGGAATTCGTTATGGCAAAAAATGACGTAAAGCACCGCAATCAATCAGCTTTTAGGCCTGATCTTTTCGCGTTGGAAGTGGAAAAGGCCGCTTCCGGCAAAAGTCTTCCTCCTGTTCATTTATGGAACCCTGAATTTTGCGGTGATATCGATATGCGTATCAGGCGCGATGGCAGCTGGGATTATATGGGGACTCCCATCAACCGGATGCGTATGGTCCGGTTATTTTCAACAATACTGCGTCGGGACGGAGATGATTTTTTTCTGGTTACCCCGGTTGAGAAGGTGGGTATAAAGGTTGATGATGCCCCGTTTGTCGCTGTTGAAATGGATTATAAGGATGGTGAGATTGTCTTTAGAACCAATGTGGATGATTATGTAAAAGTAAGTAAGGACAATCCAATCAGCGTACGGGTAAATGATGAAACCGGTGAACCTTCACCATATGTATTGGTTAGGGACAATCTGGAAGCGTTGATTGCCAGAAGTGTTTATTACGAGTTAGTGAAACATGCAAAAGAACATAATGGGCAACTTGGTGTTTGGAGTGAGGGAGTGTTTTTTCCAATGGACGGATCTAACAACTGATTGCTTTGACGAAGTGGATATATTGCAAAGATGAAAAGACTTATTACTCGTATTTTTGAGCGTCATGACCCGATCATGCGCCGTGCATTAACCCCGGCAGAAGCCCGCGTATGGATCAGACCGTCTGGCGGGGATCATTCCCTTTATCGTCCTGGTGATGTGTTGCAGGATAGGAATTTTCAGCATGAATTGCCGCTAAAGGCGTCAGCTGTGCTTGTCCCGATCATTGAACGGGGGGATGATTTTTCAATTTTGCTGACTAAAAGATCGGCACTGTTAAACAGCCATAGTGGACAGGTAAGCTTTCCCGGTGGAAGGTGTGATGATAATGATTTACATGCAATGGAAACTGCGCTTCGGGAAGCAAAGGAAGAAATAAACCTGCCTGAGCAGAATGTTGAAGTTATCGGTGCGATGGAGGATTATGAAACCGTCACCGGCTTTAGTGTATCGCCCGTTGTGGGTTTTGTTAATCCGGACTTCGAAATCATAAGGCAGGAAGAAGAAGTTGCTGACGTGTTTGAAGTGCCGCTCGAATACATACTTGATGTAGAAAATCATAAGGTTGAAAGTGTTTTTTGGAAGGGCGAAAACAGACATTATTATGTTTTTCCCCATGAAGAGCATAAAATTTGGGGTGCGACAGCGGCAATGCTGGTGCGATTTGCGAAATTGGTGAATGAATATGAACAATGTGCCGCTTAATATTGGTGCTGCCGACTGGCTTAAAAATGACGCGCTTATAGAAGTGATGAACGTCCTGAATGAAGGGGACGCCTGTGCGCGTATCGTTGGTGGGACGGTTCGCGATGCTCTTCTTAATATTTACTGGAACAGGTCAAAAAAAATAGGGGATATTGATATTGCATCAACCCTTAAACCAGAAGAAAATATGAAACGGCTTAAGCAAGCCGGAATAGACGTAATTCCAACAGGTCTTAAACACGGAACGATTACTGCGGTTATTGGTAAAAAGCATTTTGAAATTACCACCCTGCGCCGCGATATAGATACCGATGGACGCCATGCGATCGTTGAATATACCGATGACTGGACAGAGGATGCGAAACGCCGTGATTTTACGATAAATGCGCTTTATCTTGATCTGGATGGGACGGTTTATGACCCGCTTGGGGGGTTTGCGGATTTAAAGTCTGCAAAGGTACGCTTCATTGGTGATGCGCGTGCACGAATTAAGGAAGATGCGCTTCGTATTTTAAGATTTTTTCGTTTTTCATCGGATATCGAAGTTGGTGGTGTTGATGAAACGGGTATGCTGGCATGTGTTGAATTAAAGGAAATGATCCACGGACTATCGGGCGAAAGGATATGGCAGGAACTTAAAAAAATACTGCGTTCCAAAAGGGTTATGCAGGTAATACCCGTACTTGCCGCCATCGGCATATTAAGGGAAGTTATCCCCCAATATGATGGATATGACCGAATGCTTAAATTCATCAAGCATGAAAAAAAATTAAAAAGGAAAGATCCCGTCGCTAGGCTAGGGTGCCTGCTTCCCAAAGACGATGATAAGATCATTGAATTTTCCAAGTCCCTGAAACTTGCCAACAAGGAAAGAAACCGCCTGCTGGCATTTGCGTTGCCGTATCCAAAACATGATCTGACGGCAAAAACGTTACGCAGGGTGCTTTATAACCATGGCAAAGATGTCGTCATTTTCAATTTGATTGCCAATGGTGAAATGGACCAGAAAACTTTGTCATTTATAGAGAATTACCAAATTCCTGAAATGCCGTTTAAAGGCGCGGACCTGATTGCGGAAGGTTGGAGCGCGGGCCCCGAAATGGGTGCAGAATTAAAGCGCCGCGAAGCAGAATGGATCGCTAACGATTTTGAAGTTCTTATCCATTAGCACAAATATATAGTTCCCTTTTTTTATCATGGCGGTAAACTATGGTGATAAAGGGATATTTCATGAGCAGTAATGAGCAAAATAGCACCAGTGTTACAGATGTAAAGCAGCTTGGGCTGTGGGCTTCAATCGCAAGTCTTTCATATGTTTTCTGGATATGCGGTGGCATGGAAATGGTGGAGC
>JAUILB010000213.1 GCA_030432815.1 Alphaproteobacteria bacterium
ATCTGTTATCGCACCACCTGCTGCTTTTTCGCTAAAGAAGAAGGTATAATTTACACCCACACCGAAATATGGTTTGATGCCTTCGCCATTAGTCATGGGAACATGATATTGCAATGATAATGTTGGTGGGAGTAGCCACGCACTTCCGAGATCTGCAGAAGCCCCAAGAGCAGTACCAATACCGACCACATTATGTTTTGTTGTCGCAGCGATCAGTTCCAAACCAATATTATCAGCGATAAAATAAGTAAAATCCACTTCAGGCACAACTTTGTTATCAATATCCACGGTACCGCCAATTGATGTTGTTGCACTTTCATCCGGCATAACATAAATCGCGCGACCACGGATAAACAGGTCCCCTGCCTGCTGCGCCATGACTGTTTCAGTTCCCAGTAATGAGAATATAGCCAAACCAACACCGGCTATTAGTTTTTTTGACATTTCATTTTCTCCTGTCAGTTAAATCAATTACCTTACTGATAGCGGTTTTGGGCGGTTAATTACTTTGACCAAGGTCAATTATATTGCGATACTTTATTATAAGCGGCCGATGTCAATATCGGGGGTTTGGTTTGATCAAGAGGATATAATGACGAATTTAAAAACACTTAGTGTTCTGCAGATCGGTTCTTCGCCTGACGGCACGGAAAGTACTTTACAAAAAATCCTTTCCTATGAAGATCAAATCCGCGATGCGCGCTCAGATATGGTTGTGATGCCTGAAGCCATTCTTGGCGGCTATCCTAAGGGCGAAAGTTTTGGCACACAGCTTGGGTTTAGGCTTGAATCCGGTCGGGAAACATTTCATCGTTACTATGATGCTGCTGTCGATCTGGCAGGGCCGGAAATCATCCGGCTCTCCGAATTATCAAAAAGAACAAATGCTTCGATAGTTGCAGGTATTATCGAAAGATCGGGTTCAACACTTTATTGCACAGCCATATTTCTTGATCCTGATCACGGTCTGATAGGTAAGCATAGAAAGCTGATGCCAACGGGGTCAGAGCGTCTTATTTGGGGGCAGGGTGATGGTTCAACACTTCCTGTTATTAATACAAAGGCCGGGAAAACAGGTGCGGTTATTTGTTGGGAAAACTACATGCCACTGCTAAGAACTGCCATGTATTCAAAGGGCATTGAAATATGGTGCGCACCAACCGTTGATGCGCGGCCCGTATGGCAATCCACCATGCAGCATATCGCACTTGAGGGCAGATGTTTTGTCTTGTCAGCCTGCCAATATCAGCCCTCACCCCATGAATTGGGTCTTGACGTGGACAATTGGCCTTCTGATGAAGCACTGATAAATGGCGGAAGTGTCATATTTGGCCCCCTTGGAGAAAAACTGGTTGGACCTTTGTTAGGAGAAGAAGGATTGATATCTGCAACGGTGGATTTGACTGACATTACCAAATCACGATATGATCTTGATACTGTTGGCCATTACGCAAGGCCGGATATATTTGAATTGCGCGTTAATGAAACACCACGCCAAAGCGTCGTTACCTTTATTGAGGAAAAAACAGATGACTGAAGAAATCGAAGTTGCCGATGGTTTTTTTGTAAAAAGAAGAAAAATTGTTTTTGGCACTGCCGCATCAATGGCTTTTGCAAGGCTTTTTATGATGCCTGCTGCGGCACAAGGCACCATGTCCTATGATCAGTTTTTAAAAGCCGCCAATCCACTTGCAAAATCATTAATCGGTGATACATCAACCGCAGGACAGGATGAATACCTTCATTCAATCGCTGCTTTAGCGGCGCGGGTTGATGCGGTACCCGATCCCGTCGCATGGAATGACAGCACCCAAAGCTTTACCCCGGGCACAGAGATTGGATTTACCCCTGGTGGAGAAAGCTTCACAGTTCTTCATTGGCGAATGGCTCCAAATACGGAAATAAGACTTCATCGTCACGATTATGGCAATGTTGTTACGCTTGGCTTGGGCGGCGAAGCAAGGGTTAGGAATTTTGAAGTTGTAAGCGAAAACAAGGATTATGTACCGGGTAACATTATTAAAGTGCGCAAAACCGTCGATCAGCAACTGACAGCAGGCAATATCAATCTGGTATCGCTTGATCGTAACAATATACATGGCTTCATCGCCGGCCCGGACGGTGCACATGGGCTTGATATCACCACCCGCTTAAAACCACGCCCTGAATATGGCACACCTTATCTGGGCGTGCGCACTGACGCTGAAGACGACATTCGCCAAATATACGAAGCTGAGTGGCAAACCTAAGGCAGATTTGCAATGACCTGTTCCAGATGTGTCTTTGCTTCATCGGTAGGACCAGGATAATCACCAATGATTGGTACATTACCCATATAGCCAATATCACGCATACCTTGTGGGCTTGTGAAATATCCACCCAGCACCAATGTTCTTAACTTGTCAAAAAATATTGCTGCATGTTCAAACTCTGCGACTTCCATCTGCGCTTCGTAAGCAATATCATCAATGATCTGAAATTGTTCAGCTTCACTGATATTCATAAATGTGTTTCCAAACCGTCGTGATGCTTCATCATCAAGCCATTGAAGACCGTTCAGGATAAGAACCCTGTCATTTTGCTGATCAGCGTAAGGTGCACTGATCCATTCATCAATCACATCGGGAACACCCACCGCCGTTGCGGATGGGCCGCCCTCGTCTTCCGGGCAAATGATATCACTTAAATGCGCCACCAAATTCAATTGTTCCTGCGTGAGTGTTTTTGGCCACGGTGTGGTCGGGTTTAATAGATCCGGATCCTGCCCATATTTTGGTCCCGTTATCGGCTCAAACGTTAGGTCAGGCCAATGACTGCCTTCTTTTACGTCCGGCATCGGGGTTTCCGGCGCATCACAGGCGACCACCACGCCACCGATCACCACAACAGACGTCATGCTACCCAGCCATTTTAAGCTGTCACGTCGATTAATTTTTGAAACATATTTGGCACTCATGATGCTTCTCCCTTAATCTGTGACGCTAATCGCGTTGAATTTTTCATTGCCAATGTCAAAATTGTGATCGTACAGTTTTTATGCGGGTTTGAAGCAAATATGCCACCATCCATAATATATAAATTATCCACATCCCATGTCTGCCCCCACTTGTTGGTGACCGATGTTGCCGGATCATCCCCCATACGGGTTGTGCCTACTTCGTGAATAATCTGACCACCTGCGAGGATCGCTTCTTCGGGTGTTCTTTTGGGTGAGGTTACGTATCCTCCCATGGCATTAATCAGTTTTTCACCCCATTCAAGGCCGTGTGCCACCTGATTAAGTTCCTCATCTGACCATTTCCAATGGAATTTAAGAACCGGAATGCCCCATTTGTCCTTAACATCCGGGTCAATTTCACAGTAGCAATTATCATTCACCACCATTTCACCACGCAGGGCAAAACCGATGTTACTGCCATAATAATCACGAACCATTTGTTTGGCAGCAACGCCATACCCATCCGCATAACTGCCAAGTCCTATTTCAGGCTCGCCAAATCCACCACCGATTTCAAGATGATAGCCGCGTTTGAAATTAACCGATCCATTATCCTGTCCTTCATAATCCCACCAGGGGATATATAAATGATTGCCGGCAAGTCCGTCTTCATTATAACGCGGACGACCGCGTAACGCCGGAATATGACCGCTGATATCAGCACCGGTACTGTCCATCAGGTTCCGTCCCACCTGCCCGCTTGAATTGGCAATCCCATTTGGAAAACGTTCACTTTTTGAATTCAGCATAAGTCGCGCAGTTTCACAGGCACTGGCCGCTAAAATTACGATACCGGCATCTACACGCACATCTTCTCGTGTTTTTCTGTTTACAAACGTTACACCCGATGCGCGGCCATTATCGTCAAGATGGACTTCTTTGACCATCGCATCCGTCACAACCTTGAGGTTTCCGGTATCTTTTGCCCAGGGAATGACTGATGTTGTTGTTTGAAACGCTGCACCAATTGAACAGCCACGCCCGCAGTGTGTGGCATTAAAACATGCTTCACGGGTATCAATCGCCCGTGTCAGAACCGCCCGGCGCATTGGCACAATCGGAAGGCCCAGTTTTTGACAGGCTGCTTCAACCAGAAGTTCATAAACGCGCGGCTGTGCATGGGGTTGCAGCACCCCTTCACCGGAATCCGGCACATCATAAATGCCGGGATTATTACCCGAAACACCAACAAGTTTTTCACATTTATCATACCAAGGCTGAACTTCTTCGTAATCAAGGGGCCAGTCGACGCCCAACCCGTCATGACTAAATGGTTTAAAGTCACGGTCATTAAAGCGCGGCACATAGCGGCCAAAATGATTGGTACGCCCGCCAAGCATCCGTGCCCTCCACCAAAGAAATTCTGTTCCTTCTCCTGTGGTATAAGGCTCGCCTGGAACCGTCCAGCCCCCATCAACCGTCGCATCATAATAACCAAAATCCTTGTCAGAAGTGCTTACACCACGAAGGGGCGCTTCATGATTTTCATTAAACATTGGTGTTTCTTCAACGGGGTCATAATCACGCCCTGCTTCAAGCATTAAAACCCTTATGCCCGCTTCAGTCAGAATATGGGCAGACATTCCACCGCCTGCGCCGGAACCAACGATCACAACGTCATATTCAAAACCATCATATGTTGCCATTTATCTTCCCTCTGAATTTTTTAAAACTATAGCCATAAATTATCCGAATTGACAGCCCTCTTTTGAAGTCTTACTGTTTTTAAAACGACTATAATTAGGGAGCGTGACGTTGAAATCATCTATTTCTTTATTCTGCATTGGTTTAACTTTTTTCATGAATACTGCGTGGGGTCAAATGATACCTGAACCGCGTGCAACTGAAGTCTGGGACAGGGAACCGACCAAGGTTACGCCCGGTGATAATGGCTCACCGCCGTCGGACGCTATCATTCTTGATCATTCGGCATGGCAAAGCGTGAACGGTGGCGAAAACCCCTGGACTGATGAAAACGGCATTATTACTGTGAACCCTGGAACAAAAGACATAAAAACAAAACAATCATTTGGTGATGTGCAGCTTCATGTGGAATGGCGTATCCCCGACCTGCCTGCCGAGTTTGTTGATCAGGATCGTGGTAACAGCGGTGTATTTTTACAGGAATTTTATGAAGTACAGGTGCTCGACAGTTATGAAAACAAAACCTACAACAATGGCCAGGCCGGATCCCTTTATAAGCAGCATATTCCTCTGGTAAACCCGACAAAGCCAGCTATGCAGTGGCAGACATATGATATTATCTATACGGCGCCGCGGTTTGGCAAAACTGGCAATGTCATTTCGCAGGCACGCATGACCGTCATCCATAATGGCGTTCTTATACAAAATAATGTCTCGCTTACCGGACCAACGGTTTACATCGGC
>JAUILB010000214.1 GCA_030432815.1 Alphaproteobacteria bacterium
TGAAGCATCGGTTGCTGACGGGGCCGGCGCGAACTTTAAGGATCGCTGGCGGCCAAACAGGTCAACAATTGATGACCTGACACCAAACACACCGGTATTTGTATCAAGTTTTGAAAGACCCGCAGAACTGCATCTTGCCAATACGGCGGCACTCCGTGCAGCTGGTCTTGAAAATGAAGTCCTTGAAGGTATGGTAACAAACGAAGATGGCACACCAACCGGCCTTATTGAAAAAGGATCACCCGCTATTGAACGTATCCGCGCTGTGATTACTCCAAAATCACGGGAAAGGATTATGAATGAAATAAGGGCTACACTGAAAAGAATGAGGGAAAATGGCATCGTTGATGTACATGACATTACCCACGGTGAATATCCTGAATATTATGCCGAACTTCAGAATGCCGGTGAACTGACCACCCGTATCTGGATGCGGGCTGATCTTGCCCGTGCCAAGGAATTCAATGATAACGGTATTAAGATGGGTACCCATCCTGTAACAGGTGAAGAAGATCATTATCTACGTTGGGGTGCCTATAAAGGATATATCGATGGCATTATGGGTAACCATAGTGCGCTCTTTTTTGAACCTTATAATGACCGTCCTGACTATGCCGGTCGATACCGCCATCACACCAGTGATCACCCGGAATATGAAACCGAAAATATGGAAAAAATGTACGGCTACCTTCTTGAAGCCCATAAAGGCGGCTTTAAAGCCAACGTTCATGCGATCGGGACCAAGGGTGTCGCGCTGATGCTTGATACATATGAGCGTCTGCAAAACGATGTGGGCGGATCGCTTGAAGGATACCGTGTTATTCATAATCAGGTCGTTCGGCCCCAGGATTTCCCCCGCTTTAATCAACTGGGCGTGATCGCGGAAATAAACCCTTATCATTTATCTGATGATATGCGCTGGATGGAAGAACGCATCGGTTATGAACGCTCAAAAGGGGCTTATGCTTTTAATTCGCTTCTTTCGAACGGCTCAACTCTGGTGTTCGGGTCTGACTGGCCGGGTACAAACGCTGCAGAATATTACAACCATCCGAAATATCTGATCAATGCGGCAGTGAACCGGACAACTTTGCAGGGCACCCCCGAAGGGGGATGGTTCCCGGAAGAAAAAATTGATGTCGCCGCCAGTATTGAAGCCTATACCATCAATGGGGCCAATGCCACATTTGAGGGTCACGTACGTGGTTCCATCAAGGAAGGCAAATATGCCGACCTTGTGATTGTTGACCGTAATCTGTTTAACATTCCCCCGGAAGACCTGATCAACATGGAAATTGATCTGACCATGGTGAATGGAGAAGTTGTCTACGAACGGGTAGAAAACTAATAACCAATTGAAATGTTTAGAAAACAGGCGGAGACTACTTCGCCTGTTTTTTTATGGTGCTCTATAAATTTCACCATCAATCATGATCATTTGGGGCCCTGACAACACATCAAGATCCTCTAGCGGGTTTCCGTCCACGGCGATAAGGTCGGCCAGGTAACCGGTCTTAACCTGCCCCAGCGGTTCTTGCTGGTTCATCAGATCCGCCGCGACAATGGTTGCTGCCTGTATCGTCTTTAGCATTGAAAGACCATATTCGTTCAGCAGCTTTAATTCACGAAGATTGGTACCGTGCGTATAGGGACCAACGTCGCTGCCGTTACAGATTATAACGCCCGCTTCAATAGCTGACGTCATGGCGGCATGTTTTCTTGCAACACTTGCAGGCATTTGATCCTCGCCTTTTTTCCAGCCCGCATATTCAGCATTTGCTTCCGTGACGGCCAATGTGGGACAAAAGACAACATTATGATCACGCATCAGTTCAAATATTTCACGCGTGCCGAAGTCACCATGTTCAATCGACTGTACCCCGGCCAGAGTTGCACGGCGCATACCCTCCGCTGTTGCAGAATGGACAACGACTTCACGGCCGCTGCTGTTTGCAGTTTCAACGATCAGTTTTAATTCATCAAGGCTAAAAGTTGGCTGAGCACCACCATGTGGTCCCCAGCGATAATCGGCATAAACTTTTACGATATCCGCCCCTTTACCCATTTGGTCCCGGGTCACACGGATAAGGTCGTTACCATCAGCAGGTTCTGCCCCGAGGTTCAGATTATGGGCAAGGTCAAACCCTTTGGGGCCATAACTGCCCGTCGCGACAATCGCAGGGCCGGCAACAATCAACCGCGGGCCGGGAATGATCCCTTTTTTTAAAGTCCTCTTTAAACCTACATCAGCGTAACCAGCCCCTTCGCTTCCCAAATCACGAAGAGACGTGAAACCCGCATCAAGCGTGGCTTTCAGGTGGTTTACGCCTCTGGCAACCCGCTCGGCACGACTTTCAAGAAGCACCTGATCATTCCAGCTCGTTTCATTATAGGGATGAAGCAATATATGGCTATGAGCATCAATAAGGCCGGGCATGAGCGTTAACCCATCAAGATCAATTATTTCAAATTCCTCCATTGCGATATTATGGTTTTGCCTAAGATCACTTTCCGGGCCAATTGCCATGATCTTATTGCCGCTGACAAGAACGGCTTGTCCCGACATCAATTCACCCGTTTCAACATCAAGGATCTGCGCGGGTTTTAATAGTTTATAATCCGCCGCCATAGTTGTCTGAGCGCATAAAAATCCGATCAATATATATTGGATAAATGCTTTCATTTATATCCTCCCATAAGAACACTTGCTTTTACAAAAGTTCCTCAGCATACTTCAAAAAAATAAAATTACGAAAAAAAATATAGAGGGCAGTAAATGGGTTGGCTTACCATATTACCACAAATCGTAGCGATCGGGATTGTTTTATGGCGAAAGGAAGTAATTCTGGCATTAGTTGCCGGTATATTTACATCTGAACTTTTGCTGCTTGTTAATATGGGGGCTTCAAATTCCATACTTGCCCCGCTGGAAACCATCGAAAGGGTCGTGGGCGTATTTGAAAGCCCCGGCAACACACGGGTTCTGATGTTTTCCCTGATTATCGGCTGTCTTATTGCCTATCTTCGCCATTCTGGCGGCGTGACGGCACTCGTGGAATTTATGATCAATAAGGGCGTTACCAAAACCAAGAAACAGGCCGGCCTGCTTACATTTTTTACCGGTATCGTGCTTTTTGTGGAAAGTAATCTTAGCGTTATTACCGCGGGCATTCTTTCCAGAGGCATATTTGACAAATTCGGTATGAGCCGGGAACGGCTTGCCTATGTTATTGACAGTACAAGTGCGCCCGTCTGTATTTTATTACTGATCAATGGCTGGGGTGCTGTTGTCTTGGCCAACTTGAACCAGGCTGGCCTTGAAAATGCCGAAGCCACGGTTGTCGGTACTATTTTCTATAATTTTTATGCCTGGATTGCCCTTGCAATCGTCCTTTATACGATCCTATCAGATAAACTGCATGGTCCACTAAAAGAATGTGACGCCAGAAAACAGGAAGAAGTGGCAGAACACCCCGCGCCGGAATTTCCAGCTTCAAAGGCGCGCTATATGGTCGTGCCTCTGCTTTCACTGATCGGCTTGATTTTTGTATTTATGTACTGGACCGGGGACGGTGTTATCCGTCAGGGTGATGGCTCACAATCAATTCTTTATGCAACAATACTTTCCTGCCTGGTCGCCTATATCATGATGTTATCAAGTGGTCGGTTCAGTCATGTTCAACTTGTTAAAATCGGTTTTGAGGGAATGAATGAACTTTTACAGCTAGTCACCATTGTGCTGCTTTCATTGGCTTTGGGGGCAAGCCTGCGTGATCTTGGAACCGGTGCTTTTGTTGCCGGACTTGCCGGTGATAATCTGCCCCTGATTATGATTGTTCCCATGCTGTTTCTCGCATCATCCCTGATGGCTTTTACCACCGGAACATCATGGGGCACATTTGCCCTGATGATCCCTATTGGCGTCCCGCTTATTCAGATGCTAGGCTTGCCGCCTGCATTTGTCATATCGGCGATACTTGGCGGTGGCGTATTTGGTGATCACTGTTCCCCTATTTCAGATACAACCGTTATTTCATCGGTAGCATCAGGCTGTGATCTCCTGGATCATGTCCGCACACAACTTCCCTATGCACTTGTCGGTGGTGTCATAACATTTATTGTTTATATCATCGTGGGATTGTTTGTGCTTCCCTGACGGAACAGCCCACTTTTTTGCCAAACCAAAAGTTGCCTTTTTATCATTAATTTGGCTTAATAAATTAACCAAAAAAATTAACCATAATTGGTGTTTTTCCGATTCTTTTTAAAGTTGTCTGACATGATATGTTATTACACCTCTTATTTTCCCTTTCTTTATAATAACTTAGAACAACGGTTGTTTTTATAAATAATCTTTTAATATAGTTAATGTTAAAGTTGTCCCGCTGATTTTGGTCAGAACTTTATGATCAAATTCAAACGGTTAAGTAAAACAGGTTAAGTGGTACTTTAAAATATGAGCGCAGTAGAAAATTTGGAACAAGAACGTCGCATAACATTTTGTTTGTATGAACATTGGGAAAAACTAGCGAGTGATGGCAGCCTACCCGCTCTGAAAAACATGAGACGAGAACAAATTGCGCCGTTCAAGAATAACCTTACCCTTCTTGATCTGCGTGAAAATGTAGACGAGCCAACTTTTCAGGTGATCGGTTCTGCCCTACAGGAAGACCTGGAAGAGGACTTAACACACAAACAGGTAAATGAAGTACCCCGCCGGACCATGCTTAGCCGTGTTGTCGATCATTATCGTGAAGTCCTGGCCAATCGCGTACCGATTGCATTTGAGGCGGAGTTTGTAAATACTGAGGGAGAAAATGCGTTATATCGGGGCATCCTTCTACCCTTCAGTGACGATAAGGAAAACATCAATTTCATCCTTGGTGGTGTACGTTGGATCCTTGAAAAGGATCTTACCCTTGATGATACAAAGCCAACTATTGAAGAACTTATGAAAACTATTGCTGCCGGTAAAAGCGACAATGCAGAAATTGAAGACGATATCGCGGCAATACAGGATAATGATCCCGAAGAAATGGCAGAAACAGAAATGGAGCCTGCAGCAGAAACGAATGAGGCCCATGATGAATTTACCGACGACGAAAATAATGTTGTCTTGGACGAAGATCACGATACCGGGGAAGTAGAGGAAGAAATAATTGATGAAACCGGTGATCATGATATTTTTGCGGATCAAGCGTTTGATGAAGATAATATCATTGATGAACCGTTTACTGATGATAATCTTGATGAAGGTATAGTTGAGCCGGATGCCGCTGCAGAACATATTCCTTTGATTAAAAAGGAATTCCTTCCGGAACCGGAGCAGGACGAAATGTCCGAAGAACCGGAACTGTCAGAATTA
>JAUILB010000215.1 GCA_030432815.1 Alphaproteobacteria bacterium
ATGTTGTTAATTACATTATTCATTTTTTTCCCTTTATACAGCGTTCAGGATGTCATCGAGCGTATCAATAATGGTTTCTATTTGTTTTTCATCAACGATAAGCGGTGGTGAAAGGGCAATGATGTCACCAGTTGTTCTAATAAGTACACCTTTTTCAAAAGCTTTAAGATAGGCTTCAAATGCCCGGGCGGTTGGCGCGCCTTCCCTGGGTATTAAATCGATTGCCGCGACAATACCAAAATTCCGGATATCCCGAACCAGATCATGACGCGCAAGCGAATGTACGGCTTTTTCAAAAAATGGCGTCAGGGCTGCTGCACGCTTAAATAAATCCTGTTCCTCATAAACATCCATGGTTGCTATTCCGGCGGCGCAGGCCAGGGGATGCCCTGAATAGGTATAGCCATGAAACAATTCAATTACATCGGGCGGGCCCTGCATAATTGTATCATGTATTTCATCACTCAGCAGAACGGCCCCCATGGGGACTGCGCCGTTGGTTAACCCCTTGGCTGTGTTGATCATATCGGGTTCTATCCCCAGCAACGATGCTGTGGATACATCGCCGGTACGTCCGAAAGCGGTAATAACCTCATCAAAAATAAGCAAAATATCATTTTCTTTTGTAATCTGCCGCAGGCGTTCAAGATAACCTTTGGGTGGCACAACAACACCGGCAGAACCGGCCATTGGTTCGACGATGACTGCAGCTATTGTTTCAGCACCATGTAAATCAATAATCTCAAGTAGTCTGTCTGCAAGTTCAGCTCCATTTTCCGGCTGGCCTTTTGAAAACAGGTTCCCTTCCACATTGTGGGTGTGGGGAAGGTGGTCAATTTCGGGTAGGAAAGGCCCATAAACCTTGCGGGCAGTAGGGATCCCTCCGACAGAAAGGCCACCGAAATTAACACCGTGATAGCCCTTGTCGCGGCCAATCAGCTTTACTTTTTCAGGATTTCCGCGCGCCTTAAAATAAGCCCGGGCAATTTTAAGGGATGTATCAGCGGATTCTGAGCCGGAATTGGTGAAGAAAACATGATTAAGATCGCCGGGGAACATGTTTGCCAGACGTTCTGCAAACTCAAAAGCCCCAAGATGGCCACCCTGAAACGCAGGTGAATAAGTCATTTGGTCAACCTGAAATTTAAGAGCATCATTAATTTTTTTCTGGCCATGCCCGGCATTCACACACCAAAGACCCGCGACACCGTCAAGTATTTTTTTTCCTTCGGTTGTCTGGTAATACATTCCTTGTGCAGAGGCAAAAAGTCGCGGGCTCTTCTTAAAGGCGCGATTTGCCGTAAAGGGCATCCAATAGGATTCAAGGCTTTGCATGTTAGCGGTCATTTTTTCCCTCATGAAAAATTATTGTTAAAAAAGTATATACCGATGAATAAGCAAGTATCAATTGGATAAGCTAATTTCCTTCAATATGATCCAGAAAACTATGCCATTTTAACACCATAGGCATAAACCACGGCTTGCCCGTATAAAAAGGTTTGCTTTCAAAAGGCAGATCATCAAAAGCTGTTTGATAATCATCAATCCCAAGGATACGATTAGCAAGCTTATTTGCAAGATAAATGGAGCGGGTCACGCCGGATCCGCAATATCCCATGGCGTAATAGATGCCGTCCTGTTTTCCCAGATGGGGTGCGTGGTCAAAGGTATAGGCAACTTTGCCAGACCAAGAATATTCAATCTTCACAGTTTCAAGTTCAGGAAAAATTTTACACAAATGTTTTTTTAGCATTTTACCGTTTTGTATTGCCCGATCATAGGTATCAATCCCCCGCGCACCAAATAAGACGCGTTTATGATCCGGACTTGCGCGGTAATATTGCACAAGACGGTGATTGCCCCCATGCATCCTTTTATTGGGAAACAGCCTATTGATAAAGTCTGGTGAAAGTTGCTCGCTTGCGATCATCGCAGATGTGATGGGAAGTAATCGTTTTGAAAAATATTTCCGGGTGCTACGGGCGAATTTTTTTGTATATCCGTTACTGGCGACAACAACGTCACGTGCGGTCAATCCGCCTTTTTCTGTTTCTACTTTAATGCCGTTTGGTGTTTGATATGTATTTCCCACCAATGTTTTTTCAAATACCAACCCACCGCGAGATATTACTTTTTTTGCCAGTTCACACAAGAGTTTAAATGGATGAAGTCCTCCGTCCTGATGGTAAACTATGCCTCCCTGATACAGATCAGAACCGATTTCAGAGTGAATGTCCTGTTTTTTAACCACATCAAAATGAAATCCTTTTAAGGCTGTCAGCTTTTCACTGTCGCGTATTATATTTTCAATAGCCTTTTGTGTAGTCGCACCCCGAAAACGACCAGTCATTTCGAAATCACAATCTATTGATTCTTTGGTGATGAAGGATTTGAAAAATTCTATGGCGTGCATTCCTTCCTGCAGGATAGCCATTGCTTTTTTGTTACCATATTTAGTCGTCAGGCCTTCAAGCCCCAGTTTGTGAAGACTTGGTCCCACCATCCCACCATTTTTACCGCTTGCACCGTCCCCTATGGTCATTGCATCAAATATAGCGACAGTGCGTCCACTACGTAACAAGTGCAAGGCTGTGGATAGGCCTGTAAATCCGCCTCCTATAATAACAACATCGATAACTTTCGGTATTTCTGGCGTAGGGAAGGTCGGCTTTTTTATTCCGATATGCCAGTATGGTGTATCCTGAAATTGTAACATTTTGCATCCAAAAAAATTAATTTGTGTAAATCGTAACTTTCTTTTTATATTTTATGAAGTACCATAGCAGCATTGTTTAGTTTGATAAAAAGGATGCGGACTAACCAAAATATGAGTGAATATAAAAAATCGATGGATATCAAGGATCTGAAAATTCTGATCGTTGACAGTAATGTCTTTATTGCCAAAATGCTTTATTCGATATTGGAAGCATTTGGCATACGTAATATCATTCTCTGCCATACGCTGGAAGAAGCGGAAAAAAAATATTATAGCGATGAAATAAACTGCGTCTTTGTGGATTTTATGATGCAAAACCGGTCAGGAATTGAATTCATCAAAACGCTTCGCACCAAACCCGGTGAAAAGAACGATCAGAAGCTGCCGATTATTTTAAATACAGGTTTAACAGACATGGATACTATTTTTATGGCCCGCGATGCAGGTGTTACTGAGGTTATAAGTAAACCTTTCTCGCCTGCGCAGGTCCTAAGCAAGCTGGAAAATGCGGTGAACAATCCGCGGGACTTTATTGAAATAGATGAATTTATAGGGCCGGATCGCCGCCGTAGTCGGTTGAATAACAATGAATGGAGTGGTGAAAATGACCGCCGCAGACATAACGCAAATTAAAACAGTGAATAACTGGAATTAGAATGAGTGATGAGCAGCAGAAAATAAAAGATGAGATGATTGCAAAAGCGAACCGTGCCGTTAATGAGGTTGCTCAAGAATTCATTGGTGGTTTAAATCAGCGCGTGACAGATCTTGAAAAAGCGATCGTTGCAAATGATAGAAATACAGTACTTGAATTGGCCTATAATTTGGAGACAGAAGCCGCGACATTTGGATGGCCCAGAGTAACGCGTATATGCAAATGGCTCAGAAGGATATTTTCCGGTGATTTTGATCAAAAACCTGATGCAGAAGATGTGTTAGAAACACTGAATGGATTGAAGTTGATGGTCGCGGACACAGACAATCCTGATGAAGTACGTGACGAAGAACTTTTTGGCAAGCTTTACCCTGCAATGCAAAAGGCCGTAACAGATATTTAACAGTGTATCTTAAGAAAGCGACAAGCTTATGCTGCTTCTTTACTGCTAGTGCTATCTTCATTGGAAGCTTGCGTTCTTTTATCACGATTGTGGACCATATCGTCCATCAATTTGCAGATCATTTGGCTGCCGGTTTTTTCGAATAAAAAAGGCAGGAATGCGTGGACAAGGCAAGCCATCAATGCAATTGTCATTTTACCACAAAAAGATAGAGCGGAAATTAAATGGCCAAAATATGTTTCACCAACTGAAGCCGGATGCTCTGTAAAAGAAATACGCATTTCTGTTTCCTTTAAATAAAATTCAATATTGGATCGGAAACTAACATAACCGCTTTGGAAAGATGTTGCTTTTTTAAGAATTATCGAACGAATATATGAAAAATAAATCTAATATTGTTGTATTAAGTAAAATAAAATAACTATTTACTTGGCAATAATAAGAAAATATTATTCATTATATGTAATTTAGTGGTAATTTGGTTGTATGTTTAATCTCTTCCATTACAAAGCTGGAACTGACATCATAAAGATCATCTATTTTTGAAATTATTTCCTGATACACCCTGTCATACTCTTCGATATCCGGTACTAAAATTTTTAATGAATAATCAGTTTCACCACTAAGGCGCAATACCTCTATCACCTCCGGGATATGGACGATTGATTTCTTGAAATTAACAAGCCAGTCCTTGGAATGACGGCTTGTTTTAATATTCACAATCACCGTCAGGCCAAGATTTAATTTCTTTTTATTTACAATGGCGACGCGTTTTTCAATGAAACCCTTTTCTTCAAGGATTTGAACACGGCGCCAGCAAGGCGTTGTTGAAAGACCTACTTTTTCTGATAAAGCTGCGGTGGAGATGGTAGCATCTTCCTGAAGGCATTTTAGAATTTTCTTGTCGAAGTCATCCATGGGTAAATCTTCCAATATTATAGAATGAATTTCTAATTTTACGGTGCTGAATCATAATTATAGACTAATATTCAGATTTTAAAAGATGACACCGGGATTAAGTATGTTTTTCTTGTCGATGGTTTTTTTTATCAGCTTCATTAAGGCAATCTCTTCGTCCGATCTGCTGTGTGAAAGCCATTCTTTCTTTTCATGACCTATCCCGTGTTCAGCGGATACTGATCCCCCGATTTTTTTGAGCGGACCGTAGACCAGTTGATCCGACTTATTATGTAGCGTTTTATCCCCTTCACCCGGGCAGACCATTAAATGAAGATTGCCATCCCCGATATGGCCTATCACATAACAGCGCACATTAGGCCATGTGTTGCTTAAACTATCCTGTACTTCGTTAATATAGTTTTCCATATGTTTTATCGGCAAACTCACATCATAAAGAAATAAAGGATCATTTGTGAGGATGGGTTCAAACTCCTCGCGAACGATCCAGACCGCTTTTCGTTCTGATTCTGACTTTGGAATGACAGCATCAACAACAATTTCATTCTCAAGGGCGCCTTCCAATGCATCCATAAATATATTTTCATCGGAAGCAGGATTTGAGCCGGAGCATTCTGTAATCACATAATAGGGAAACCCTCTTTGCATGGGGGGAGTATGGAA
>JAUILB010000216.1 GCA_030432815.1 Alphaproteobacteria bacterium
TCGACTGCATTAATTTGCTATTTCCAAGCAAAACTTGCTTACCGTCAATTGTTCCTGTTACACCCATTCCAATTTCGGCAGAGAAATTTTCTACTTTCACTGGTTTTATGTTTTTCTCATTTGCACCTTGGACTATTGCGGTCGCAAGCGGGTGCTCACTGTTATCTTCGAGGCTGGCGCATACGGTTAATATATCCTGCTCGGTTGAGCTGCCGAAAGCCTGGACATCAGTCAGCGAAGGTTTTCCAATGGTTAAAGTACCTGTTTTATCAACAATCAGCACATCAACATTGGTGAAAGTTTCCAGTGCTTCAGCATTCTTTATAAGCACGCCACTACCTGCACCACGCCCCATCCCAACCATAATGGACATAGGAGTAGCCAAACCAACCGCACAGGGACACGCGATTATGAGCACTGAAACTGCGGCAATAAAAGCATAAGCAATCGATGGTTCTGGTCCGTATAAATACCATGCAACAAATGAAACTATGGAAACAACTAATACAGCCGGAACAAACCAGCCCGCAATGAGATCCGCATATTTCTGGATCGGGGCACGGCTTCGTTGTGCTTCGGCAACCATATTGACGATTTGAGCAAGCATTGTTTCCGAACCTACCCGCCTAGCTTCCATTATAAAGCTTCCTGTTGTATTGAGCGTTGCCCCGGTAACTTCATCATTAACTGTTTTGCTTACCGGGACAGGTTCGCCAGTGAGCATACTTTCGTCCACTACAGAGCTTCCCTCAAGAACAATCCCGTCCACAGGTATTTTTTCACCGGGTTTGACACGCAGATGGTCACCAACCATAACGTCGTCCAGAAATATTTCTTCTGTCGACCCATCTTCTTTTAGTCGCGTCGCTTTCTGTGGTGCTAGATCAAGCAATGCTCTTATCGCGCTACCCGTTTTTTCCCGGGCTTTAAGTTCAAGAACCTGACCAAGAAGGACCAATACGATGATAACTGAAGCTGCTTCAAAATAAACCGGAACCAGTCCGTTTTCCATTTTTATGCCAGCAGGAAAAAGTTCAGGAAATAAATACGCTATAACGCTGTATACATAGGCAACACCCGTTCCAATACTGATCAATGTCCACATATTAAGGTTCAATGTTTTGACCGATTTAAAACCGCGCTCGAAAATAGGAAATGCTGCCCAACAGACAACAATGGAACTTAAAATGAATTGGAGAAAATAAGACGTATTCATATCAACTAAAGTATGAAGTACTGGAATTAAATGAGCACCCATTTCCAACAGAAACACAGGCAAAGCAGCAATAAAACCGATAATCAATCGTCTGCTGAAATCTATAAGTTCGGGGTTTGGTCCTTCCTCACCAACAGGAACCCCCATTGGTTCAAGCGCCATCCCGCATATCGGACAATCCCCAAAATGATCCTGGATAATTTCCGGATGCATTGGGCAGGTATACATTGTGCCTTCCGGCATTTCTTCCGGCTCTTGTTTCTCTCCCAAATATTTTTCAGGGCTATTTTCAAATTTGCTTTGACAACTTGAAGAGCAAAAATAGAAATCCTTATCCTGGTGAATTATATGAAGGCTATCCGGTTGCACATTAACTGTCATACCGCAAACGGGGTCAATTGCTTCACTTAACTCTTTATGGTCCGATATCGTATTCATTTTCGTAATACCCTTGATTGACTACTATAAGCATTATTATATCTATGTTAAGTGGCGAGGCCTTACATCAATCCGTGAAAGATTTATATTATTTAAAGATTATCGATAGATTTTCTCAGTTTGGCATCCTTTAACCCTTTAAAGTGACTAGGACTTAACCCTGTAACTGATTTAAACTGATTGCTCATATGCGCAAGGCTGCTATAGCCTGTTTGAAAGGCAATTTCCGAAAGGCTTATTTCATTATAAACGAGGAGTTCTTTTACCTTCTCTACTTTTTGCAATATAAAATAACGCTCCAGCGTCATCCCCTCAACTGATGAAAACAAGCTGCTTATATAATTATATTCGTATGCAATGTGCTTAGCCAAATATTCGGATAATTTTGGATGCTCGATCCCATTCTGCATATGTACTAGCTCAATAACAAGTTTTTTTACTTTTTCAATAAGACGGCTTTTTTTATCATTGATAAGTTCAAACCCAAGATTTTCAAACTTTATTCTTAAAACTTCAATCTGTTTTTCACTAATTGGCAAAGAACCAAAATCTACTTCTCCCAATGAAACAGAGGCCTTTCCATAACCTTCTTCCTGCAAAATATTATTCACAGCAAAAAGGCAGCGATTACACACCATGTTTTTAATATATAGTTTCATGTATCAAAGGATGGGTCTCCCACACCTGAATGTCAAGCCATCCTAATCCATGAAAACTTATTGAACTTCGTATCTGACTTCCAATTCCACAGTAACCAAGGTTGGGTTTGTCCACATTAGGCAATACCCCTGCTCTATCGGGGCGGAAAATACGTCACTTCCCATATTTGTCGGATATTCTTCCACAGGAAAAATGACCTTCTCACCTTCATGATAGTGAATATTGAAATTCATTGTTTCACTGCTTTTAAAAAAATAAGCAACATTTTGTCCCTCTAAAAGTGTCATGCACACTTCATGTACTTTTCCCGGTTCAATTTGGGATTTATCTAGCTGGGGTTCTGCAAATGCCAGAGTTGGCAATGCAAAGGTAAAGGCTAATAATCCCATTATAGGTTTCAACATCATTAAGTCCTTGCAATTAATTGTTAGCATTCAACATTTATATCATATTTTTAAAATATGCATTTTAATTCCGAAATTACTGTAAATCAGCTATTATAGCCCAAAAATTCTACAATATATTTTCAGGGAGAATTGCAATCATGGCAAGATTGGGACTTTTGGCAGCAGGGATCGCAGCACTGGGATTATGTTCAGTAACGGCACAGGAAATAGCCATTGACGATGATGATATCGGTGGTGTGGTTACCAGTATAAACGGGCCCGAAGCCGGTGTCTGGGTAATTGCCGAAACAAAGGATTTTGAAACAAGGTTTATTAAAGCCGTTGTAACCGATGATCAGGGTCGCTATGTGCTTCCTGACCTGCCATCAGCCAATTATGATATCTGGGTTCGTGGTTACGGGCTGGTTGATAGCCCAAAAAGTCGTTCCGGCCCGGGTGTTCATCTTAACCTGACGGCGGTACCTGCCCCTGATGATGCAACGGCGGCGCAATATTATCCTGCTATTTACTGGTATTCCATGCTTGGCATTCCAGGTGAAAATGAATTTGGTGAAGGCGGTGATATGCCAGCAGACCTTACCCGTGAAACATATATCAATGTCATAAAAAACCGTGCCTGCGTGGGATGTCATCAATTAGGTCAGCTTGCGACGCGGACAATTCCGCACCAGTTTGGCACTGGCGTTGAAGGCTGGATGCGCAGAACGCAGTCCGGGCAAGCGGGAGAATCCATGACAGCGCAACTTGCCGGGGATATCGGCATGACCCCATATGAATATTTCGGTGACTGGACGGATCGAATTGCTGCCGGAGAACTTCCCCACACCAAGCCGGAACGACCGTCCGGCGAAGAACGCAATATTGTTGTAACCGTGCGTGACTGGCTAAACGAAAAACATTATCTTCATGATCTGATTTCAACAGATAAACGAAACCCGACGGTAAATGGCTATGGCCCGGTTTATGGATCCCCTGAATACAGTACCGATGATTTTCCAATCCTTGACCCGATAACAAACAAGGCATGGACCATAAAGGGTGAAACCATGCCCGGAACAGATTATGACAGAGCAGGTCATGCGATTGCAAAACCGGCTATGCCATCTGCATATTGGGGCGATGAAGCAATCTGGAATAGCCGTGCAAGCAACCACAATCCCATGCTGGATGCTGACGGCCGCGTATGGTATGCGGCACGTGTACGAAATGCCGATAATCCGGATTATTGCAAGGCAGGTTCTGATCATCCGTCGGCAAAACTGACACCGCTCGATCGAAGCTCACGGCAGCTTTCCTTTTATGATCCCAAATCAGAAGAATATGTTATGGTGGATACGTGCTACGGCACACATCATCTACAATTCGGGCTCGGAAAAGATAGCCATATGCTTTATACAAGCGGCGGCGGTTCAGTATTTGGCTGGCTGAACGCTGAAAAATTCCTTGAAACACGCGATGCAGAAAACGCAATGGGCTGGACCGCCATGGTGCTAGATACCAATGGCAATGGCAAACGCGATGAAGGATATGCCGCACCAAACGAACCTCTTGACCCGACCCGTGACAAAAGAATTTTTGCAGGATTTTACGCCGTCATGCCTAGCCCACTTGACGGGTCAATCTGGGGTACTGCTGGCGTCTTTGGCGGATCTGGAATGGTTGTACGCATTGAAATGGGTGATAACCCGCCAGAAACAGCGATTACTGAAGTATTTAATGTTCCTGCCCCTTATTTTGGCCCACGTGGCGGCGACATCGATAGTAACGGTGTCGTCTGGGTATCCCTTGGCAGCGGGCACATCGGAAGCTTTGATCGGCGCAAATGCACTGGCCCGCTTAATGGCCCGGAAGCCACAGGCGATCACTGCCCCGAAGGATGGGATTTTTACCAATATCCCGGACCCGGTTTTGAAGGACTTGGTGAAAACAGCGCGGAATCAAGTTATTATAGCTGGGTCGATCAGCATAACACCTTTGGGCTTGGAAATGATATTCCTATGTCCACCGGCAATTTGAATGACGGGCTTATTGCACTTAAAGACGGTAAAATGATTACACTTCGTGTTCCTTATCCTATGGGTTTTTATGCCAAAGGACTGGACGGGCGTATTGATGATCCGAATGCCGGATGGAAAGGGCGCGGGCTTTGGACCACAAGTGGTGACCGGACCCCATGGCTAATGGAAGGTGGTAAAGGATCAAAACCGCTTGTCGTTCATTTCCAGCTGCGACCGGAACCATTGGCAAAGTAAATTTCTTTACGTATAGAAGATCAAAGAATTGTAGAGATGTTCTTTGAGGGAGAAAATAGATTCTGAACTATATAAAACAACACTGGAATGGTAACTTATCGCTACCGAGATCATATTGGGTCAATTTGGTAGGACTTAGTTGGGCAATTAATATTGGTTACACGATATTGTTTGTTCCATTTTTGGAATCCGGCAATAGATCAATGTATACAAATATTATTCTTTGGTTTGCTTCTGTCGCCTTACTAATACTTATCAGTATTTGGATGTGGATAGGCGCATGGAAGTCTGCTACTAGATATATTTCCCATGCCAATACGTCCACTCCAAAAACAGGATCATTTTGGGGATACGCCGCACAAGCCACCATCCTTA
>JAUILB010000217.1 GCA_030432815.1 Alphaproteobacteria bacterium
TTATCCGCATATGGCTGAGGCGCAAACCCGTAGTGAAGGATACGGACAGGATGTGGACGTCAATAATCCAGTCGTTACATGGGATAAAACACTGGACAGTAACCAGCTTAAAAATCTTACTGTGATAGGGGATCTTATTATTCCGGCTGATGATAAATCCCCAAGTGCAAGTTTTCTTGATATCACCGATTTTGTTAATGAATGGGTTAGCGCACCTTATCCCGATCAACAAAAGGATCGGGATACTATTGCACGTGGTCTCGCACGCTTGAATGGCCGTGCAAACGAAAATGATGCCCGTTATTTTTATGCTTTAAGTGCTGATAGGCAGGCAGAAATGTTTGATGAGCTTGCAAAGTCGGTGGAAAACGGAAGTGCGACAGAAGACGATTCCTTATTCTTTGAAAGGCTAGTGTATCTTTATGTCGGAGGATTTTATACCACCGATGAAGGAATGGCCGATATCGGCTATGTCGGTAATGTTCCGCTTGAAACATTCGACGGGCCGCCCGAAGAAATCCGTAAGTTAATTGGTGTATGAGGGAGGATCAAATGGCAGAACATGATGTAATTGTTGTTGGATCAGGCGCCGGTGGCGGAACAATGGTTCATACCCTTGCGACTGCTGGTGTAAATGTTTTACTTGTTGAAGCTGGTAGAGAATATGACCCGGAAACTGAAGCCGCGATGTTCCAGCTTCCCCAGGAAGCACCCCTGCGTGGTGAAAGCACACCAGATAAAAACAGCGGCTTTTACGATGCAACCGTTGATGGGGGCTTTGAAGTCAAAGGCCAGCCCTACACTACAGAAGGAGACGGTTTTGGTTGGTGGCGTGCCCGGCAACTTGGCGGGCGAACACACCATTTTGGGCGCCAAACCCCTCGTTACGGACCCGACGATTTTAAAAGTAAAACACGTACCGGACGCGGCGAAGACTGGCCCGTTAGTTACGAAGATATGGAACCATATTATGATCGGGTTGAGGAAATAATGGGGCTTTTTGGTCCGGATGCAAACGAGGCGGTTTATAATTCTCCACAGTCACCCAATCATATTCGACAGGAACCACCTGCCCCGCGCGCAAGTGAGCTTTTATTTGCCAAGGCCTGTGAAAAAATGGGCATTAAAACCATGGCTCATCCGACGGCAATATTGACGTCACCACTTCATGATCGTCAGGCCTGCTTTTATGCGACCAACTGTATTCGCGGGTGTTCTATCGGTGCGGCCTATGACAGCGTCACCAGTCAGATTAAACCTGCAAAGGAAACAGGCAATCTGACAATTCTTACAAATGCTGTCGTCTACAAAGTATTGATGAATGACGCAGGCGATAAGGCAATCGGGGTTCGTTACATAGACCGCAAAACACAGGAGCATAAGGATGTCCATGCAAAAGTCGTGGTGCTCGCGCCGGCAGCAATGGAATCAAGTCGTATCTTGCTTAATTCAAAAACTGACAAAGCACCAAACGGGCTTGCAAATTCATCCGGTAATGTTGGAAAATATTTATCTGATACCACTGGCGCAAGCTTGATGATTCAAATTCCGTCTTTTGAAAATCTTCCTCCACATAACGAGGACGGTGTATCCCAACCTCATCTTTATGCTCCCTGGTGGTTACATGGTGAAGAGAAAGAAAAAGAGGGGGACGCTGATTTTATCGGTGGCTATAAACTGGAGGTAAGCCCGTACGGAGGTGGTCGTTTTGGACCGCCGGCGCTAAGTGATACATTCAGCCAGCAACTATACGAACAAAAAGGGCTTTATGGTAAGAAGCTCAAAGCTCATATGCGTAAAACCTACGGATCGTTTATGACAATCCGTTGCCTGGGCAGTATGACAGTTACCGAAGATAACTATCTGACAATTGATCCTGAGCTAAAGGACAAATGGGGAATTCCTGTGCCGAAGTTCCACTGGAAATGGTCTGACGAAGATTACCGCCGTACAAAACATATGTATAAAAGTCTTAAAACGCTTGCAAAGAACATGGGAGCCAGAGTGGCTAGAGATCGTTCGATTACGCATCTCGAAGGTGGTAAAATTAATGGCCGCGGCGGAACCACAAATCACGAAGTGGGTGGCTGCCGAATGGGAGATGACCCCAAAACATCGGTTCTGAATAAATACTCACAAACATGGGATGTGAGTAATTTGTATGTTGCTGATGGTGCACCATTTGTAACACACTCAGAGAAAAACCCCACGCTTACCATTATGGCCCTATCCATGCGCGCGGGGGATAATATTATTGATCGTCTTAAAAAAGGAGAATTCTGATCAGTAGATTTATCGCCATAATATTATTTTCGATATTATCTTCCTTTGCACAAGCACAGGAGTTTGAGTCATTGTTTAACGGCGAAACTCTTGACGGCTGGCATACGGTTGATGGCGAAATGTGGCGTGTCGAGGAAGGCATGATCATGTCAGGAACGCTTGATAAAATGGTTGAACACAACACATTTCTTGTCAGTGATGAAAGCTATCAGAATTTCGAACTTATTTTATCATTCCGTCTGCTTGGTACAGAAGGCTTTGTAAATTCCGGTTTTCAGGTACGAAGCGTCAGCGTTGAAAATAGTAATGAAATGAGCGGCTATCAGGTGGATGCCGGCGACGGCTGGTGGGGAAAGCTCTATGATGAAAGCCGCCGCAACGAAGTCATCGCAGAAGCGATGGATATGGCCGCGATTGATGAGGCGGTCAACCGCGGGGAATGGAATGAGTATCGTATCATTTGTGAAGGGCGCCGTATAAGGTCATGGGTCAATGGTATTCCATCCCTTGACTATACTGAAGCAGATCATCAGATACCCCAAGACGGCCATATCGGAATACAGGTTCATGGTGGCGGTATTACCTTGCTACAGTTAAAAGACCTATCAATTAAAAAACTGCCGGATACACCGGGACTGCCAAAATGGTCAGAAGTGGATAGGCAATCAATGATTAAACTTTTGGAATAGGAAGTTTTTATGATCAAAAAGCTGATTAAAATTCTGTTCTTGTTGGTTATATTATTTTTGCTGACGTGGGAATTTGCACCGTCTTTGATTCTTGGCCCGTATAATGACATGTCCCCCGTAACAACCACATCCACCAACGGTCTTTATATTATAAATGAAAATGATAATGAATTCGTTGAAGCTACTTCAGATATCTATTTCGAACATGTTGAACTTGATGACCAGTATCATACCGAAGGGGCATCAGTCGCTGACATTAATAATGATGGTCTCAATGATATTGTTACCGGCCATTACTGGTACGAAGCACCAAACTGGACACGTCACACAATTCGTGCACCGCTACAGGATGCTGTTGCCATTCCAAGACTTTCTGATCATATAAAAATATATTTTGAAAGTGGTGGAGAGAAGAATATATGGTCGAAGGCTTACCCGCTTGCATTTTTCAGTTTCCATGATGACGTTAACAAGGATGGCTGGGTTGACGTGATTGCCGTCGACATTACAAGCGCCGGGTTTTACTGGTTTGAGAACCCTAAAGATGCGGGCAGCGAATGGCCGCAGCACCTGATCATGAATTATACCCGAAATGAATCACCGGTTTTCATGGATTTACTTGGGACCGGCAAACCTCAGGTCATAACCGGTGCCGCGGAAACAGACGAAGCATCAGGTAAACTTTATGCTATCGAATTTCCGGATGACGGCGGATATATTATCCATACCATTGATGCTGAAAATGAAGGACGCAATACGGGTGCAACACTCCCGACACATGGCCTTGGCGTGGGTGATGTTAACGGGGATGGCTTAAATGATGTTCTATTTGGATCCGGTGAAGGCTTCCTGGATAAAGATGGAAGTCCCGCGCCAAGACAATCCTACGACGAAGGAGGCTGGTACGAACAGGTACTTGACGAAGACGGAAACCGATCATGGCGCTGGCATATTATTGATCCCGCAGTGTCATTTTCGCAAATGCATGTCATTGATGTGAATGATGACGGAAGGAATGATTTTATCAGCGGAATGGGGCATGGACGTGGCCTGTTCTGGTTTGAACAAACCGGGGATAATGAATGGAACCGCCACATTATTGATGACACTTACACCCAACCTCACGCATCGGAAATGGCCGATATTGATGGCGATGGTGTAGGTGATATTATCACAGGGAAAACACCGCTTGCCCATTTGGGGCTAAAAGATCCCGATGAATTTGGGACGCCCTGGTTATACTGGTATAAAATTATCAAAGACAGCAATGGAAACCCCCTATTTGAACGTCACCTGATTGACGATAGCGTCGGGGTTGGCCGTCAGGTTACGGTTTTTGATATAGACAACGACGGGCTTCTTGATATTGCTGTGGGCACACGGCATGGCGTTCATATCTTTTATCAACGCAGAACCGGATAGTGGTAATAATATAAGTGTTTTAGGCTACGGTCCCGGCAGCTAAACTTTCTCATCTTATTTATATTTTGTTTTTTTAAATTTATAATCCTTTTTTGACGCGACAACCCGCTGTGTGAATAGCTATACTCAATCTATTAAAAACAATAAGTTCAGAGAATATGATGAGTGATTTTATTGAAAAGCTTATTTTGGAATTTGGCCAAAAAAAGATTTTAACAGGTGATGCCATAAGCAATCGAGCCAGTAGCTACTGGGATCCGACACCAATATCTGCCAAGGCACTTCTTAAGCCATCTTCAACAGAAGAATTATCGAAAATGGTAAGAATGTGCCATGACGCAGACCAGATTATTGTCACCCATGGAGGACTTACCGGATGTGCACAGGCGGCCAATTCGACCGCGGATCATGTCATAATTTCACTTGAACGGATGAATAGCATCGAAGAAATTGACGACATAAGCGGCACCATAACCGTTCAGGCAGGTGCAATTCTTGAAAATGTGCAAAATTATGTTGCCGATAAAGGTTTCTTTTTCCCACTTGATCTTGGCGCCCGCGGTAGCTGTACAATCGGCGGGAACGCGGCGACAAATGCCGGCGGGATAAATGTGATACGATACGGCATGATGCGCAACCATATATTGGGGTTGGAAGTAGTGCTGGCTGACGGCACGATATTATCATCCATGAATAAGATGCTAAAGAATAATGCCGGATATGATCTGAAGCAATTATTCATCGGTTCTGAAGGAACCCTTGGTATTATTAGCCGGATAGTCGTTAAACTTGAAACCGCTTCATCAGGGCATCAAACTGCACTTGCCGGGCTGGACAGTTTTTCAAACGTCATAAAATTCTTAAAAATAATGAAATCAAAAACTGGTCCGCGTCTAACGGCATTTGAAGTCATGTGGGGAAATTATTATGATGCGATAACGACAGAAG
>JAUILB010000218.1 GCA_030432815.1 Alphaproteobacteria bacterium
AAACAAGCAAATTCGCGATCAGCGCGGCACAACGATCCTTAGTGATCAGGACGCACGCGTTGTGAAGAAATTTATGCCTTACGGTTAATGGAGCAATAAAATGGCACACGTAAAACGGGGCGTAACAACAAAAGCCCGTCACAAAAAAATTCTTAAAGCGGCCAAAGGTTTCCGTGGTCGTCGTAAAAGTACTATTCGCATTGCGATGCAGGCTGTTGAAAAATCCGGCCAATATGCTTATCGCGACAGAAAAGTCCGCAAACGGCAGTTCCGTGCGCTGTGGATTCAGCGTATTAACGCCGCGGCACGGCTTGAGGGACTAACTTATTCACGATTTATGAACGGCCTAAAACTCGCAGGCGTCGAACTTGACCGTAAAGTTCTGGCTGATATAGCCGTTCGTGAACCGGAAGCCTTTAAAGCAATCGCAGAACAAGCAAAATCTGCCCTCGCTTAAAACGCACCCGAAGGGTTCAAAAAAATCAAGTTTGAGGAGCCTGCCGCTTGGCAGTGGGCTCCTTTTTCTTTAATGTTCGATTTAATAATTAAATAATAAGAATTTTGGGTAGGGAATAATGAAAGACCTCCAATCACTTGAGATAGAAATTACAGATAATCTGGCAAAAGCTGCTGATCTTGATGCTGTTGAAAATATTCGCATTGCGGAACTCGGTAAAAAAGGGCGGGTAAGCCTTCTTATGCGCGAGCTTGGCAAAATGAACCCTGAGGAAAAAAAAGAATTTGGCCCAAAATTAAACCAGCTCAAAAATTCATTAAATGACGCAATCCTAAGCAGAAAAAACACGCTGGAAACAGAACTGTTAAACAAGAAACTGCAATCGGAAAGTGTTGATATCACCCTGTCTGCGGCGGAGCCGGATCAGGGTAGCATTCATCCTATTACCCAGGTAATGGACGAAGTCACTGAAATTTTTACCGAAATGGGATTTTCCGTTGCTGAAGGGCCGGAAATTGAAGAGGATTTTTATAACTTTACGGCATTGAATATTCCGGAAGAACACCCGGCAAGGCAAATGCATGATACTTTCTATTTTCCGGAAGATAACGAAGGAAAAAGAAAAGTGCTACGTACACATACATCCCCCATGCAAATCCGCACAATGTTAGCCGGAGAACCACCTTACAGGATCATCGCGCCAGGGCGCACTTACCGTAATGACAGTGATGCAACACATACGCCCATGTTTCACCAGGTTGAAGCTTTGGTGATCGATAAAAATATTCATATGGGCCACTTAAAGTGGTGCATTGAGGAATTTTGTAAAAAATTCTATGAGCGTGATGATATAAAAATCCGTTTTCGACCAAGCTATTTTCCATTCACGGAGCCATCCGCGGAAGTGGATATCGGCTGTGCATTTAAGGACGGCGAAATTTTAATCGGCGAAGGTGATGACTGGCTTGAAATTATGGGTTGTGGCATGGTCAATGAACGGGTACTTGAAAATGTAAATCTGGATCCATCCGAATATCAGGGCTTTGCATTTGGTCTGGGTCTTGACCGGGCAGCAATGTTAAAATGGGGCATACCTGATCTTCGTGATTTCTTTGCCGCTGACCTACGATGGCTTAAGCATTATGGTTTTCAGGCACTTGATATTCCGTCCCTTAGCACAAGAACCTCCACAGTAAAGGGGGGCAAATAAAATGAAATTCACATTATCCTGGCTTAAAACATATCTGGATACAGACGCAGATTTAAGCAAAATAGGCGAAACACTAACGGCTATCGGACTGGAAGTTGAGGACATTTATGACCCCGCTGAAGAGCTGAAACCATTTGTAATTGCCCGTATTGAAAAAGCCGAGCAGCATCCCAATGCCGATAAGCTAAGGGTTTGTACCGTCAATAATGGAAAAGAAACTATACAGGTTGTTTGTGGTGCACCTAACGCCGTCACCGGTCTTGTTGGTGCTTTTGCGCCAAGTGGCTGCACCATCCCGACGAATGGTCTAAAATTAAAGCCAACCAATATTCGCGGCGTTGAAAGCAACGGGATGATGTGTTCTGAACGTGAGCTCGGCCTTGGTGATGATCATGACGGTATTATTGATCTACCCAAAGATGCACCCGTAGGAAGCAGCTTCGCAGAATATATGAAACTGAATGATCCTGTTATTGAAATTGCAATCACGCCCAATCATCAGGATGCGCTTGGTGTTTACGGGATTGCCCGTGATCTTGCAGCCGCAGGAATTGGAACGCTTAAAAAAGCTGATGTTTCAAAAATAAAAGGCACATTTGACAGCCCCATCAAAGTCCATCTTGAAAATGAGAGTGCCTGCCCGGTTTTTGCCGGCAGGTATATTCGCAATGTTAAAAACGGACCTAGCCCCGAATGGATGCAGCGCAGGCTCAGATCATTGGGAATGAAGCCAATATCCGCCCTTGTGGATATTACAAATTTCATGACCATGGATTACGGTCGCCCGCTTCACGTTTTTGATGCGGATAACATTAAGGGAGATTTGAAAGTACGCCTCTCCCAATCAGGTGAGAAACTGGTTGCGCTTGATGGCAAGGAATATGAATTTGATGACGAAATGTGCATCATTGAAGATGATGACACCATCAATTCCATTGGTGGTGTCATGGGTGGTGCTGATAGTGGTACCTATGAAACCACCACTAATGTCTTTCTTGAATGCGCATGGTTTGACCCGATAAGAACAGCAATGACCGGACGTAAACTGGGTATTGAAAGTGACGCAAGATATCGTTTTGAACGCGGTGTCGATCCGGCAACCGTGGAAGACGGTATCGAAATCGCGACAAGGCTGATCCTTGAAATGTGTGGTGGTGAACCAAGCAACGTAACCCTATCTGGAAAAGTACCGCAAATCAGCAAGACCATAACCATGCGCCCTGAACGCGTAAGGGAACTTGGTGGTGTAAACATTAAAAAAGATGACGTCACCAGCATTCTTGAACGCCTTGGGTTCGATGTAAAGGATAAAGGAAAGGTGATTGACGTCACGACACCAAGCTGGCGCTGCGATATTGACCGGGAACCTGATTTGGTTGAGGAAGTACTACGTATATATGGCTATGATAAAATCAGCGTTGAACCGCTACCCGCATCCAGCCGCGAAATTGTTACAGGATTAAGCCCGCTGCAACGCAAAATTCGTATGGCTAAACGGGCCGCCGCGGCGCGTGGTCTTAGAGAAGCAGTCACATGGTCATTTATTCCAAGTGATCACGCCAAATTATTCGGCAATATTGATCCCAGTCTGATGCTTGATAACCCAGTCAGTTCAGATTTGGATGTTATGCGTCCAAATCTGCTTCCTAACCTGATTAGCGCGGCAGGACGCAATATTGACCGCGGCATCAAGAATATCGCGTTATTTGAAGCCGGAAACCAATTTTTGTCTGATAGTCCTGATGGTCAGCATTTTGTAATAGCAGGCATCAGGCGCGGCCAAAATCATGAACGTCACTGGCAGAAACCTCCCGAAAATGTGAATGTTTATGATGCAAAAGCGGATGCTTCTGCGATCCTTAATGCAGTTGGGGCTAATGCAGAAACAGCCCAGATCGTTGCTGAGGCCCCGTCGTGGTATCATCCGGGACGAAGCGGTGTCATCCGGTTGGGACCGAAGAACATTCTGGCTTATTTTGGCGAAATACATCCAGCAATCCTGAAAAATATCGATGTCGAGGGTCCGTTGGTCGCATTTGAAATAATGATCGGCAATTTACCACAGCCCCGTTCCAAAGCCGGAAGCAGCCGAGGAGTACTTAAATCTTCTGATTTTCAGGCAGTTGAGCGGGATTTTGCATTTGTTGTGGATAATAACATCAGCGCAGAGCAAATCATTAAAGTCATTAAAAGCGTTGATAAGAAACTTATTGATAACATTAATGTTTTTGACATATATGAAGGTCCTGGCATTGCTGATGGCAAAAAATCAATTGCGGTTAATGTGCGCATGCAGCCGACTGACCGAACAATGACCGATAAAGAAATTGAAGAAATCCGACAGCAGATCATAAACACAGTAGAAAAGAAAACTGACGCAACCCTAAGGTAACCGCGGGGTTGAGCCATAAATATTAACTTTATTTAAAGATCATGCGTTTATAGTATCCCATGAGTGAACTATGAGTGGATAATAAAACGTTATGGCTAGTAAAAACAATTCTGTAAAAGTACCCATGAAATGGCGCATGAAAGCCTGGTGGGAAGGGTACGATATTGATGATGTCCGGGCCGCACTTGCATCAGGCAATGATGTTGAGCAGGAGCTTCAAAAAACTGTACATGTTGAAAAAAGCAACATACCGGTAGGTGATAACCCGGAAGCTCTTGTATGGGATGATAAGCGTCTGGAAACTGCACAAATGATCTGGGGAGAAGGTTACTGCGGGCCGGGCGGACCCGAATATGTGGCCAGCATGTCAAAACTTCTGGGAATGAGTCCTAAAATGAGTGTCGCCGTTATTGGTGCCGGGCTTGGTGGCCCTTCACGGGTTCTTGCAGGTGAATTTGGTGCCTGGATTACGGGCTATGAGGAATCAGAACATCTTGCGGCGAAAGGTATGGAACTTTCCAAAAAAGCCGGACTGGAAGGCAAGGCGCCGATCCAGCATTATAACCCAAATGAGGGGGATCCTTTCGAACGTACATTTGACCGTGCCTACTCCAAAGAAGCGCTTTATACGGTGGAAGACAAACACACACTTCTTAAAAACCTGTTTAACAAATTAAAAGATGGCGGCTTGTTTCTTATTAATGACTATACACTAAGCAGTAATGATTCCCTTTCAAACAAAGATGTCCAGAAATGGCTACGGCAGGAACACACGCTCCCTTTCCCCGTACCGAATGGCACAATGGAAAAACTGCTGACTGATTGTGGATATATACTACGTGTCAATGAGGATATAACAGACCAGTATATCGATATGATCGCCCGAAGCTGGGTTGGTGTAAGTGATATAATTGAAAGTCTGACTAAACATCCTGAAGACCAAAGCGAAACCATTAACCGCCTTGTAAAAGAGGCTGAATTCTGGATGCTCAGATCAAAAATTATGAAAGAAGGTCACGTTAAAGCCTGGCGTTTTCTTGCCTACAAACCCGCAGAAGTAAAATAATATATTCTCAGGCTTGTATGTTGATTGGGCTGATGATAAAAGCCGCATCATGACAGACATTCAACATATCAGAAACTTTTCAATCGTCGCCCATATTGACCATGGGAAATCTACGCTTGCTGACCGGCTTATCCAGTTTTGCGGCGGGTTGAGCGATCGCGATATGAAGGAACAGGTTCTCGATAATATGGATATTGAGCG
>JAUILB010000219.1 GCA_030432815.1 Alphaproteobacteria bacterium
GGTTACTGAATTAAAAAGCGGAATTATTATTTCAAGTGCAGTTAGGGCAATGAACATAGCAATCGTAGCGATTGTTAGGCTTTCAATAATAAATTGTGCCAGTAATTGTTTTTTTTCTGCACCAAGTGTTTTGCGAAGTCCTACCTCTCGTGCACGCCCCATTGATTGGGCCGTAGCAAGGTTTGTATAGTTTAGGCACGCTATTATTAGTACGATCAATCCTATAATTTGAATAACTGTCATCACCGGAATGCCGATCATATCCCAAATTGCAGTATTGGCATCGACCAACGGTCTGACGAGGAAACCTTCAAGAAAACGGCGTTGATCCTGTGGCACATGGCGTTCAAATAACCCATCCATCTGCGTCTGCAGCCACTCCTGGTCTAGATGTTCGGGAATCATTACATATGTAAGATTCCCCATCGAGGTGTTCCCCCAGTTAGTATCAGGCTGAAAACCCGTGATACGTTCAATAGAACTCATAGGGGCAATGATTCCAAGAGGTTGCACCATGTCTCTGCTTGGACCGGCATTAAAATGAGTGTTAGCGGGTAGGTCCTTTAAGACAGCCTGAACAGTTAGATCATGTTCGTGATCAAGGGTGATCGTTTTTCCCACAGGATCCTGTTCCGGAAAATATTTTTCTGCCATCTCTATTGTAAGGATTACATTGTTGGAACTATTTAATGCGGCTGCGCTGCCTTGTTCAAATTCCATGTCAAAAATTTCAAACAATTCAGGGTCCGCAAAGCGAATATTGTCATAAAAGTTATTTTCATCGACTGAAATTAGAAACTCTCTTAGAACTGTCCTTGCGACTGCATCAACTTCAGTAAGGTCCGTTTTAATATGTGGTCCTACCGCACCCTGTACGCCATCAATCTGGCCAATACCCATATCAGCAGTAGGACTTACATCACCGCGAATAGTATAGGTTCTATCGGCATTCTCAAAAAACAAATCATGAGATGTTTCGTAATATACAAGAAGCCAGCTAAATATGAATACTGTCAACCCAACGGCCAATCCTAATATATTGATCAGTGCATAAAGTTTGTTTTTAAGGATGCTTCTAATGGCTATTTTTATGTAATTACTTAACATGGTATTTCTCTTGTTTTTTGCTCTTTGTTATTCGTTTTTCAGTGAGTAGATAGGGTTAATACGGGCTGCGGTCCAGGCACGGGTCGATGTTGTTCCGTAGGCAAGGATAAATGCGACTAATCCTGCGACCAGGTAAGGTACAATGCTCATATCAATGCGGGAGTTGAACCCTTCCAGCCAGTCGCTCATCATAAGCCATGCAACAGGCCATGCGATGATATTGGCAACAATCACAAGCTTGGAAAGTTCCCAGGAAAGCATCATAACAATATCAAGCACGGATGCCCCAAGTACTTTTCTGATACCGATTTCCTTGGTCCGGCGATCAGCGATAAAGGAAGCAAGACCATATAACCCGATACAGGCTATCATCGCGGCTGCACCGGCGAAGCCGATAAACATTCTGAATACACGCCCTTCAACGGTGTAAAAGGATGCATAATCTTCTTCAAGATATGTGCGCCTGATAGGATAAGCAGATACATGCTGCCTCCAGACCTGATCAACAAGTGTTGTAGCTTCCTGCAACTGACCATCAGCAGCCTTAACCGCCATGATATTCGCGCCATTTACAAGCAGAAACGAAAGGGCCGCTGGTTCTGATCTTACGGAACTGAAATGGATATCTTCAACGATACCAACAATATTGAAATTTAACCTGTAATTGGTGCCGCCAAATGAAAATGCACTATAGACCTGCTCACCGATGGCTTCTTCAGGATCTGTCCAGCCAGCTTGCCTCATAGCAGTTTCATTTAGTACTAGCCCCCCTGAAACTTCCGGGTTTTCTTCAGTGAACGGCGGAAGGATATCGGCAGAAAAATCTTCACTTAAAGGGCGCCCTGCTGTCATGGTCATGCCCAATGTGTCGAAATAACTATCACTGACAGCGACACGGCGGGTTACGATTTGAAAATCATCGCTCTCGCCTTCTTTCATGTATGTAGATCCATCAGAAAGATCCATTGTCGGAATAATGGATCCGCCCGTTACATTTTCGATTAACGGACTTGCGTTAAGCTGGTCTCGCATTGTTATGAATGCATTTCTTGCTTCATCACTGTTTAAACGCACAGTGATAATATTTTCCGGGTCGTAACCGAGCGGTTGGCTAAGTGCAAAATTAATCTGATTGTTTACAATTCCGGTTGCGGACATTAATCCGATCGCAATTGCAAACTGAAGAATGACGAGACCCGCCCGAAGTTTTGCTGATCCAAATCCTTCAATGGCCCGCCCGCGTATAGCCCGCGCAGGCAGTATGCCTGATACAAACAGTGCAGGATAAAGTCCGGATAATATTCCAACAAGAGCGGTAATTAAAATCAATCCACTCATGAAGGTCACCTGATAAACGGCGTCGGCCGTTAAAGGAACACCTAGCATTGTACCAAAGAAAGGGGCAAACATTTCCACGATTACCAATGATACGACAAGTGCGATCAATGCCATGACGGTTGATTCAACGATGAACTGACTGGCAACGTTAAAACGGCTTGCACCAAGTACTTTTCGGACCCCTACTTCTTTTACGCGATTACTGCTTTGCGCAATTTGCATATTGATAAAATTAAAGGTCGCTATTGTGAGCGTTAAAATAGCAACAAATCCGAAGATAGTGATATCAGATCGCTGGCGCATTGGCTTTGCAAGGCCGGTTATGGTATCACTAATTCTCATTTCATTCTGAAGCTCAGTTGAAAAATGAATATCAGCAAGAGGTTGCAAATATACGCCTATTCCTTCACTAAAGTCCCGATTAACATTATTTATAAGATACTCATGTGCGGTTCTTGCGAATGAGGAGCTGTCCACATTGGCCGCAAGTTTTACAAAATGATAAAGCTGATCAGAAAAATTCCTTTCCCAGAATCCCGGACTGTTCCAGATCACAGGCAGCATTTCCATGTGAATGAATATATTTGAAATCTGATGTGTATTGGTTTTGTTATTTTCGACAATAGCCGTTACCTGAAAATCATGTTCACCGTCCAGGGTAAATCGTTTTCCAATGGCATCTTCGCCTGGAAAAAGAAGTTCCGCCGCCGCTTGGGTGAGTACGGCATCATTAAGGTTGGTAAGTGTTGTTTCCGCGCTTCCATTTTCAACTTTAATCCCAAAAAAATCAAAATAATTTGGATCCACAAAACTGATGACCTGGTATTGTTTTTCTTCACCAATACTAAGTAAGCGTTCGGAGGTCGTGATGCGTGTCAGATCCTTTATATCATTGGGATGTGCATCGGCAATAACTCTTGATAATGGGTTAAAAAAGGTCGCGAACCGGGTTCCGGTATTATTGCTTTCCCAATTTAGCCTATAGACACGTTCGCTGTCCGGCACAGCGGCATCAAAAGATGTTTCGTGGCTTACAAATAAAATGATCAGAACAGAAATGGCGAGTCCCACGGCTAGGCCGCCGATATTTATAGCACTGTACAGGCGTTGTTTAATGATACTGCGAAAGGACATAATTATGTGGTTTTTTAACATGATAAAATCCTATTCATATCTAAGGGCGTTGATGGGATTGGCTTTTGCGACCCGCATGCTGTTTCCGGCGACTGTTGCCCATGCGATGAAAAGGGCAATCAACCCCGCGACTATACAAAATCCGACAATTGAAATACTTTCAATTCTATAGGTAAAACCTTCCAGCCAGCTGGACATAAAGTAAAACGAAAGCGGCCATGCGATGAGATTTGCGATGATTACTGGCTTGGAAAATTGCCACACAAGCAGACGCACAATTTCGAAGACACTGGCCCCCATTACTTTGCGAATGCCGATTTCCTTTACACGACGTTCTGCGGTAAAGCTTGCAAGCCCATAAAGCCCCAAACTTGAAATAATGACCGCTAACCCGGCAAAGAGCAGAAATAATTGCCCCTGATCCTGATCGGCTTTATATTGTTCAGCAATACGTTCATCCAGAAATGACTGGCTGAATGGCACTTGCGAGAACATATCTTTCCAAATAACACCTATATCATGAATAAGCGCAGGCATATTGTCCGTAGAAACCTTCAGGCTCATGCGGTAGTAAAATTCCTGATCAATGTAATAAAGGGTCGGGTTGGTTTCGTCACGAGTAGACAGAAGATGAATATCAGGGACAACACCAACAACGGTAAATGCGGTTTCATCAATAAGTCGTTTTCCTATTGCATCCTGTGCGTTGGCAAACCCAAACTGACCAATAGCAGATTCATTTATAAGAACGTTTGCTTCTTCCCGCTGTTTCTCCCCAAACAGGGTTGTGATATCGTCGCCACGTTCTTCGCTGAGGTTCCGGCCTTCGAGAATGTTTATACCGTAAGTGTCAAGATAGTCATCATCAATACTTTGGATACGTGAAAGGATCGGATCCATTTCCACACCATCGACATTACCAAACCCGATTATAGCAACCATACGATCGGCAGGAACGGCGGATGTCAATGTTGCATTTATGATATCGGGGTGATCAAGCAAGCGTTGTTTTAAAATATTTGCCTGCCCCATTACCAACGGATCGTCAATCCGGTCAAGCACCAGCAGATTTTCCTTATTATACCCCGCATCGCGATTAATACTGTAGGCAAGTTGGGTGTAGACTACCAGTGCTGAAACAATGAGCGAAATGCAAATTGTGAATTGCACGACGACCAGCAATGTTCTGAAACGGATTGAACCTATAGGTTCTGATCTGCCGGAGGAAAGTACACGGCTTGGTCTAAAGGATGACATGACAAAAGCGGGATGGGAACCTGCGCCAATGGCAACCAGCAGAGTAAGTGCAATTAACACCCCCATCGTGACGGGAGAATGCAATGCATTAATTTCCATCACTTTATCTATCAGAACATTATAATAAGGAAGTGATATTTCCACGAGCACCAGCGCCAGAAGTAAAGCCATAAAGGCCATAAAGGATGCTTCGCTTAAAAACTGCACTATAATATCTTTTCGGGCAGCGCCAAGCACTTTACGAAGCGCTACTTCACGGGATCTGATGCTAGCCCGTGCCGTGGACAGATTCATGAAATTAAAACAGGCAATAACCAAAATCATCAAGGCAATAAGTGCGAAGGAAATGATCGTTGTCATGCTGCCTTTTGGTTTGATTCTGGCGGAAGGTGACCCTTTTAGATG
>JAUILB010000220.1 GCA_030432815.1 Alphaproteobacteria bacterium
CGCCAAAGCGATTTGGCTGGATGACTTTTTAGCAAAAGAATCCAGTATCTTATTTTCACCCGCTGCATCACGCAGCACAGGTATTCATAGTGAAATTTTTGGTTTTACATCCGATGTCAGGCAAATTGAAAATACTGATCTGATTATTGTTTCTCTTGCAAATTTAGGTGCAGTTCAAACCGGGCAAAATGATGTAAAAATGTTTCTGGATACTTACGTTGAAAATATTTTGATCCCTGTCGCAAAAAAATATGCATCCAGCAATTAAAATATGTTAAGAGTGCGGTCAATTTTAAAACATTGACCACCGCCGGACATTTTTGAATGACGAATACAAAAAAACTTACCATAATTAAACCAGATGACTGGCATCTTCATGTCCGCGATAATAAATTTCTACCATCTGTTCTTGCCGATACAACCAAACGGTTTTCCCGTGCGATTATGATGCCGAACCTTGTTGATCCGGTAACAACAACGGATCTTGCCGAAGAATATCGCGACCGTATTATTAAAGCGCTTCCCAGCGAATATAAGCTTACATTTGATCCGCTTATGACACTTTATCTGACCAACAAAACAAACGCATCAGAAATTAAAAAAGCACGTGATAGCGGATTTGTTCATGCGGTAAAATGGTATCCTGCTGGTGCAACAACCAATTCATCAAAAGGCGTAAGTGACATTGTTGCCTGTTATGATGTGCTTGAAGCCATGGCAGAAGAAGGAATGCCGCTGCTTGTACATGGTGAGGTCACAGACCCAAGCGTCGATATTTTTGACCGTGAAAAAGTTTTTATCGATCAATTCCTTGAAGGTATCATCAAAAATTTCCCGGATTTAAAAGTGGTATTTGAACATATCACCACGGAAGACGCTGTAAAACTGGTTGAAACTGCATCACCAAATGTAGGGGCTACAATAACTGCGCATCATATGCTGCTCAATCGCAACGCCCTTTTTAAAGGAGGCATACGCCCCCATCATTATTGTCTGCCGATCTTAAAGAGGGAAAAACACCGTGAAGCCCTGATCAACGCTGCCACAAGCGGCAATAAAAAATTCTTTTTAGGCACAGACAGCGCCCCGCATACAAAATCTACCAAGGAAAATGCCTGTGGCTGTGCAGGTATTTATACCGCACATGGCGGCATAGAATTTTATGCAGAAATTTTTGAAAAAGCGGGCGCACTACATAGACTTGAAGCCTTTGCAAGCTTTAACGGTCCTGATTTTTACGGTTTGCCGCGCAATCGTGATAAAATAACATTAGTCAAAAAACCTACAACTATCGTCGAGGAGTTTACATTCGGCGACGAAGTGTGCGTACCGTTTCGTGCCGGTGGCGAACTAATCTGGTCTATTGACTGAAGAATACATCCACAACGTTATGTGCATATTCCAGACTACTGAATTCCCCACCCTGGTCACGATTTCTAAAAATCAGTAATGAAAAGTTCATTGATGGAATACGGTAAAAAATATTGCGAAAGCCGATTGAGCTGCCTGTGTGATAAACCACATCCATACCTTTATAATTTTCAAGCCGCCAGCCATAACCGTAATTCATAAATTCACCATCGTTGGTCTTATAGTTGGTAAATGACATATCCATATAACGTTGACCAAGCAGCTTGTCGGTATAAAGAGCCTGATCCCATTTATAAAAATCTTCAAGGTTGGAATAAATCCCGCCATCACCAAGCACCGCACTCCATTTGCTTTGATCCGTTTCAACAATTCCCGTTTCTTCAATGGTATAGCCATAAGCACGGTTTGGCACTTCGTTGATCCCCTGTTCATAAGCGAGAGTATTATCCATACCGATGGGATCAAAAATATTTTCCTTCAGATATTCCCTAAACGGTTTACCGGTTATTTTTTCCAGTATCTGTGTGAGCATGGCATATGCAGTGTTACTATATTGATGTTTTTCACCCACATCGAAATACGTACTATCTACATTCATCATATAATCAAGCACATCTGCATCCTTAACCTGACGATCAAGATCATCAGGCACCATACCTTCATAATCCTGTATGCCGGATGTATGATTGAGAAGATGTTCGATAGTAATAGCACGTCCATATTCGGGAAAATCAGGCCAGATATCCGTAAGTGATGTATCCAGTGATAAATCACCCTTTTCCACGAGCTGCAAAATGCTCATGGCTGTAAATTGTTTGGTCACAGATGCCAGCCTGAAGTTTGTTTTGCTGGTTACTGGTGAATTACTGGCAAAATGAGCAATACCATAGCCTTTTTGCATAATAACTGTTCCATCCTGTATGACCATGACGGCCGCACCTGGTACGTCACCTACATAATCAGAAAAAATTTGGTCAACTTCAGCCAGCTTTTGTTCCATGGTTTTTTCCATATTATTTTCTGAACTGCATGACATTAGAATAAATGCCAGAATTATCGTAAGTGTTTGTTTCATTGTCTTCCCCTTCTTTTAGGACTATGTCCTTCCTTATGACCAAGTAAGATGTCCGCTAAAACAAAATTCAGCAGATCCACTCATAATAGGTGACCGCTCATCCTTATATGTTATCTTTAACGTACCACCGGGCATTTCAACATTGGCGTAATTGCCTGAAATCAATCCCCGCGCGCGCGCTGCCGCAACCACAGCGCAGGATCCACTGCCACATGCTTGCGTCAGCATTCCTGGGCGCTCATAAACCTGGAATTTAATGCGGGTATTATCTATTATTTCTGCTAACCCCACATTTGCAGATTCAGGTAAAAACGCATGTTTTTGAATACGCCGCCCAACCGTAACAAGATCCACTGCATCAAAATCATCAACAAAGAAAACCAGATGCGGGTTGGCAACATTTACCGCCACACCATCACTGACACCGTCATCACGGATATCAACATGCAAGGTATCCATTTCATGCGCCAGAGGAACATCTTTCCAATCGAATGAAATTTTGGGCATTTCCACACTAATATTATTTCCGTCCCGTTTGCAGTGCAGTATTTCAAAATTTATTTCAAGCCCCAGTTCATCCCGCCCCGTTTCTTCAAACAACAGCAATGCAACGCAGCGTGTGGCGTTTCCACAGGCTTCAACTTCCGGCCCGTCAGGGTTATAGATACGCACCCGCGCGTATGCCCCTTCACCATGGTCGCTTACCTGTTCTATAACCAATAACTGTTCAGCCCCGATCCCGATCTTTGGATCACAAATACGGGTAATTTCATCTTTAGAAGGTTTAAACGGATCAGTCCGCCCATCAAAAATAACAAAATGGTTACCCAGCCCCTGCATTTTTACGAAGGGGCGCCCTCTATTGGCTATGTCCAACCAGTTTTGCAAAGCTCTTCCTATGACCTGAACAGTGATGCAACCGCATCTGTTACATAGTCTATATTTTTTTCTGTAAGACCCGCCACATTTACGCGACCATTGCCCATAAAGAAAATACTATGTTTGTTGATTAATGTTTGAATTTGCTCAGCAGTTAACGTGAGATACGAAAACATTCCCTTTTGTTCTGCAATATAGCCAAAGCCGCTATTGGGTGCTTTCTCATTCATTTTTTCCACAAAAAGGTGACGCATTTTCTTGACCCGCTCACGCATTTCATCCACTTCAGCAATCCATTCTGCTTTTAGTGCGGGCGTCCCTAGTATATGAGCGACGACTGCCGCACCATGATCAGGTGGCATGGAGTAGGTTGCCCGAACAGCACTCAACATGTGTGACGCATTTTTTTTGTGTTCTGTCGCATCTGATGAAACCAGAGTAATTGCACCAGCGCGGTCCCGATACATCGCAAAGTTTTTGGAACATGAACTGGCGATCAATGCTTCCGGCAATTTTGTGCTCATAATTTTGGCCGCGTAGGTGTCTTCTTCAATACCATCACCAAAGCCCTGATACGCAAAATCAACCAAAGGGACCAGTCCTTTTTCAAGCATCATTGCCGCAAGCTCATCCCACTGTGCATTGGTTAAATCAGCACCGGATGCGTTATGACAACATCCATGCAGTATAACCACATCACCTTCTTCCGCGCCTGAAAGGTCTTCAAACATTTCCTGATACTGAAATACGCCCTGTTTAATATCATAGTAACGATATTGTTTAGGGTTAAGGCCAAGGGATTTTGTAATGGCCGTATGGTTCGGCCATGTGGGGTTTGAAATCCAAACATTTGCATTAGGGTTACACGCTTTTACAAAATCAAGCCCAATCCTTACGCCACCTGTACCGCCTGGTGTCTGATATGTTGAAACACGGTTTTCACCAACTGCCGGATGATCTGCGCCGATAAGCATGTCCTGCACAAGCCTGTTAAATTCAGGGTTTCCCGCAGGCGAAAGATAGGTTTTTGTATCCTGATGATCCACCAGATACTGTTCTGCTTTTTTAACACTCTTAAGAATTGCCGTGTTGCCATCCGCATCCTTATATACACCCACACCAAGATCCACCTTGTTGGGATCATTTGATGCTTTATACATTGTTGAAACTTGTAAAATCGGATCATCCCCGACTTCAGCCAACCCACTAAATAACATTTCTATACTTCCTTTTTATCTTTCGGATACGGCCAGATTAATACCAAGTCCCATTAAAGTTGATCCTGAGACCCATCGCATAATTTTTTGGCTTCTCGCTGATTTCTTAAGCCCACTTATAACGGCAGATGTTAGAAAAATCACGCATATATCGACGATCGTGAATAAAATATTATTGATCGTACCAAGGATAATAAACTGAAGCCATAAAGGGTAACTAGCCGCCGGGTCAACAAATTGTGGCAGGAAGGCAATATAGAAAATTATCACCTTTGGATTAAGTATTTCCACCACCATACTATCTAAAAAAACTTTCTTTTTAAGATGGTCTTTCATGTGAGGAAGCTCACTTGTATCCAGTTTGCCCCGAATTATCCCAATCCCCAACCAGATCAGATACAAAGCACCACAAACTTTAAGCACCAGATAGGCAATCGGTGCATGATTAAATATTGCCGACAGCCCTGCCGCAGCAGCGACAATATGAAAAAAACCCCCGATATGTATACCAAATGCGGCAAATGCACCGCCCCTTTTACCTTTTGCCATTGTCTGGGCTGCTGTATAAAGAATTGCCGGCCCCGGAATAAATGCAAATATGACGGCGGCGATAAAAAACGGTATTAGCTGATCAACTGATGGCATTTTTTTATTCCTT
>JAUILB010000221.1 GCA_030432815.1 Alphaproteobacteria bacterium
CCCAGGGTTGCGCATTCATCGCTGCCGATACATAAAGCACGGCCGCTTCCAAGTCATCCGGATATTTATTCATCAGTTTTTCAGTTGAAGCGATATAGGCCTGATCAAGAACATCCCGCGGAATGGAAAGATCATCACTATAGCGCGCTTCCAGTGCTTCAATAAAATCCCGCTCTCGTACGGATACCCTATCCTTTAATGCGCTAGCCATATGCATGGCTTCATTGGCTTGCTCCGCTGAATTCATCATCATTGGAATATTAAGGTTACGCCCCAGCGACAAAGCCCAACCCCAATATGCCATTGCATTATCGGGATCAAGTCTTGCGGCTTCCTTAAATGAACGAAGCCCTTCCGAATGGTTAAACCCGAATACCAGGCGCATACCCTGATCAAAGAAATATTGTGACTGTTCGTTATCTGTTGTGACCTTGAAATGATAGTCCCCATACCCATCCAGACGCGGTGCAATTGGTCCGTCCGCCGTTTTCGGATCAGCATTCAGCGCTGCCGGATCATAAACCTGTGCGGCCGATGTACCAATAAATAAAAGTGTTAAAAATACCCCCGGAACCATCCTTTTGAGCATGGCTACTCTCCCTGTTTTGATTGTGCAAATGGATCATATCATATTAATGAAGTTAAATGTAAGGTTTCTACGTTACCGCACCCTTTTGGTTAAACTCTTCACGTTTCCAAGCTTTTGTATCCATTATATTTTTCCACCTGTCCACCGCATCCCATACATCAACGTAGGATACATAAAGCGGTGTAAAACCAAAGCGCATGATATCCGGTGCCCTGAAATCACCAATAACACCAAAATCAATCAGCGCCTGCATGATGGGAAAACCATTTTCACTGCTGACGGAAACCTGACTGCCGCGACGGTTATGTTCCCGTGGTGTGACCAGTTTAAAATTATAATCACCAAGCCGTTCTTCAATAAGCTCTATAAACAAATCACAAAGCTTAAGAGATTTTTTCCTTATTTCATTCATGTCGGCGCGTAAAAATATATCGAGCCCCACTTCGGAAATGGCAAGTGATGTGATTGGTTCTGTTCCGGTGCTGAACTGACGAATATCTTTTCTTGGCCTATAATCGCGTTCAAAACCAAACGGCACATCATGCCCCCACCAGCCGGTAAGCGGTTGCACAGCTTTGCCGTGATGGCGTCTCGCCACAAACATGAAAGATTGTGAGCCCGGCCCACCGTTCAAGTATTTATAAGTGCATCCAACTGCCATATCCACATTTGCGCTATTAAGATCAACGGGCAATGCCCCGGCACTATGACACAGGTCCCATATGGCAATGGCACCACAGTCCTGTGCTTTTTTGGTAATCGCCGCCATATCATGAAGGTGCCCGGTTTTATAATGGACATGGGTAATACATATGGCTGCCACATCATCATCAATGGCATCCAGAATTTCACCGTCTTCGGCAAATCTGATTTCATGACCACGATCAAGCTGTTTGATGAGCCCCTGCACCATATAATTATCAGTGGGAAAATTGCTACCTTCCATAACGATCACTTTTCGGTCAGGCCGCATTTCCAGCGCCGCAGCGACAAGTTTATAAACATTCAATCCCGTTGCATCGGCATATATGACCTCACCTTCATCCGCTCCAATCAGCTTAGCCGTTTTATTTCCAAGTTTTTCAACAAGATTGAACCACCCTGCCTTATTCCAGCTTTTAATCAGATCCTCACCCCATTCCTGATCAATGACTTCAAGTGCGCGGGTCTTCGCCGCTTTCGGCATCGCACCAAGGCTGTTACCATCAAGATAGATTATGCCTTCCGGCAGGTAAAATTCATCAGCGAAATGAGCAAGCGGATCATCCGCATCCAATGCCAGAAAATCTTCACGGGTCATTGTCATATTTTTTGTCCGTATTAATTAAAAAACTGAACAATAACATTGTTCATTCTGATCGACCATGTAAAAATAGGACATTGATATGTTCAATTAGACTGGAACTGATTTGAAACCTTACCACCATATGGATCATGAAACACTTGAACGGGAATATAGCCCCAGTAGCTGTGTGCGGGATATTATGGTTTATATCAACCAGTATACCGACAAAAGCGCTGAAGTGCGTAGATCATATGCAAGTCATTTTAAGCCGGATGTTAAATACGGGCCAGAGGCAAGATCAGCAATGGATATGTTTATTCCTGAAGGGGACGGCCCCTTTCCCATTCATATATTCATTCATGGGGGCTATTGGCAGCAACTTTCCAAAAATGAAAGCCATTTTGCGGCCCCTAATTTCATTGATCATAATATCATTTTTATCGCACTTGACTATACCCTCGCACCGGAAGCAGATATGTTTCAGATTGTCGATCAGACAAGACGTGGTGTGATATCCGTCCTTAAAAACGCCCATAAATTTAATGGTGATCCTGATAATATCACCATTTCCGGCAGCTCCGCCGGTGGGCATCTGGTTGCGGAAGTGATCAGTATGGACTGGAAAGCGCATGGTTATGATCGCTGCCAGTTAAAGGGTGCGCTTGCGATCAGCGGGGTATTTGATCTTGAACCACTTGTCAGCACATATGTCAACGAGCCATTAAAAATGGATGTTGATGACGCGAAAGCCTTAAGTCCGCTTTATCATATACCGTCAAATTGCTGCCCGATTGTGATTACCTATGGCGAAAATGAAACCGATGAATTTAAACGCCAAAGCCACGAATATATGGATGCCTGCCTGCGGGCAGGATTAAGCTGCCGCTACATCGATATGCCATCGGTGAACCATTTTGACATTGTCTTTGCCTTAAACGATAAAAACAGCCCCTTGTTTGAAGCAGTACTGCATCAGTTGGAAGCCTGATATCACGCCGCTGACAGCTTCTTTTTCCTGGCTTTTGCGATGATTTCCTCTGCCATTTCATCGGCCACCACATTTGTGGGTCTTTCTTCCGTATCTGCACGTTCAAAAATATGAAGAAGCGTATGATAAATATCATCCACCTTGCGGTTAACCCAGCCAAGATCATAATTTCCCGTCGCTTCGCCTGACACATTGATAATCCCACCAGCATTAATCACATAATCTGGTGCATATAAAATACCGCGGTCCAACAAACGCACGCCATGGCTGTCATTTGCAAGCTGGTTATTAGCACCACCCGCAATGATTGATGTATTGAAATGGGGAATTGTTTCATCATTTAATATGGCGCCAAGCGCACAGGGGGAGACAACATCCGCCTTAACAGCCAAGATTTCATGTGGCGGGACAATTTTTGCATCAAAACGTTCAACCGCTTCATCCAGATGTTCCTGCACAATATCGCTTACGATCAGTTTTACCCCATCAGCGTGGAGATATTCACATAAATACATACCCACATGTCCAACCCCCTGAACCGCAACAGTTAACCCGGCCAAATCTTCACGACCCAGTTTATATTTCACGGCAGCACGAATGCCATTATAAATCCCCCTTGCTGTAAAGGGGGACGGATCGCCGCTAGCGTGATCTCCATGCGAAAGCCCGGCCACATGTTTCGTCTGTGTGGCGATCAGCTTCATGTCTTTTGTGGTCATACCCACATCTTCGGCCGTGATATATTTACCATCAAGGCTATCAACACAACGGCCGAATGCCTTGAATAATGCTTCGGTTTTATCGGTTTTGGAATTGGCGATAATCACGGCCTTCCCGCCACCAAGCGGAAGTCCCGCCATGGCGTTTTTATAGCTCATGCCCCGTGCAAGACGAAGTGCATCATTAAGTGCATCCATTTCATTCGCATAAGGCCACATGCGACAACCCCCGGCCGCCGGCCCAAGTGTTGTGTCATGCACCGCAATGAAAGCTTTCAAACCGCTGTCTTTATCATGAAAATAGGCAAGCTGCTCATGCCCGCGAAATTGATTTTGTTCGATCATTTTATACTCTTCCCCCTCAGGAAGCCTTTTTAATCACATCATTACCATCCAGTTGAGCCAATAATTTTTCAATTTTTACCCTACCGGATTTTACGTTTCTTTCCTTTACATGTCCGAAGCCCTTATATGATAATGGGGTCTCCAGAATTTCAAGGCACAACTGGTAATTGTCTTTGTTCAATTTGTCGAGAACAATTTCCACTAAATTTTCATATTCGCTGACAAGGGCGGTTTCCATTTTCCGTTCGGCAGAATAGCCAAAAATATCAAATGCCGTGCCCCGCAGGAACTTCAGTTTTGATAAAAGCTTCAGCACTCCCATCATCCAGGGGTCAAAGACCCGTTTTTTAACATCCCCTGTTACCGGATCCCGTTTTTCGAAAATGGGTGGTGCCATATGGAATTTAAGTTTAAAATCCCCGGTAAACTGGTTATTGAGTTTTTTCAGAAAATCACCATCCGTATAAAGACGTGCGACTTCATATTCATCTTTTATGGCCAGTAGTTTGTGATAAGTTTTGGCAACCGCCATATAAATTTCATCTTCATCACGGGGTTTTACCTTATGAAGCAAATCCATATATTTTTCTGCATATGCCGCATCCTGATACGCGGTTAGCATGTCGGCGCGTTTTTTAATCACGTCCTCAATATTTGTCGCAATATTTTCATGACTGACGGAAATATAGGGCTTCACGAATGCTTCAAGCGTTTCCATATCATGGGCGGCCATGCGACCACATGCAAAAGTCTTTTTATTTGCATCAATGGCAACACCATTAAGTTCAATTGCACGCATAATTGCTTCGTAACTAAGGGGTACAAGTCCTTTTTGCCATGAAAAACCCAACATAAACATATTGGTCGCAATGCCGTCGCCAAGCAAAATTGTCGCAAGTTCCGTTGCTTCAAGATAATGACGTGCGCCTTCCAGTGTATGTGCTTCGACCGCACGTTTCAGATTTTCCTGCTGAAAATCAATCGCATTATTTTCAACGAAGGCAGACACCGGTGAATTATGGGCATTGATCACTGTTTTTGTACGGTCACTGCGAACACATTCAATGGCTTGCGGGCTGGCCGCTACAACAAGATCACAGGCGATCAGAAGGTCCGCGCACCCGGTCATGATATGGGGAGTACGCAGAATATTGATATCCCGTCCCAGTCTGACATGGCTAAGCACGGCACCGCCCTTTTGTGCAAGACCAGTTTGATCAAGCAAGTTACTCGCGAGCCCATCAATATGGGCCGCCATACCAAGGATTGCGCCA
>JAUILB010000222.1 GCA_030432815.1 Alphaproteobacteria bacterium
GGTAAAGCAACCCGCCGTGTTGGGAAGGTATGTGTATTTTTTGGGATCCAGATAATCGACGAGCATTGGTTCCCCCGGTTTTGAAATATTCACCCGCCGCACCGCAACGGTGACGATCTCCGCCCCTGATGCTTCCACAGCAAGTTTGGTTTCTTCAAAATCCTTATATTTGCCTGTACCGACAATCAGGCGGGAATTATAATCTTTTCCCGCGATGACAAGTTTATCGCTCATGTTACCTTCAATTCCGTTTTGTCAGCCACCACCAATAAAATGAACAATTTCAAGCGTATCACCATCACCGATCATCACACGGTCAAAAGTACTTTTGGGTACAATCGCAAGGTTATGTTCAATGGCAACTTTATCACTTTCAATGTCAAACTGCGCCAGAAGATCCGCCAAATTAAGCTCTTCTGCCAGTCTGTGTGTATCACCATTGATGGTTACATTGATCATGAATATTGACTCATTTCTTTCCGTATTTCCATAATGACTGTTTTCAAATCACATTTAAGGTATTATATACATACCTAATGATAATAAGTCAGTAGAGAAATATGACAAAATCGATATTGGTGATCAATGGCCCAAATCTTAACCTTTTGGGCACGCGGGAACCGGAAATATATGGTGCAGACACTCTGGATGACATCAGGGATAAAATGACAGAAAAAGCGTCATCGCTTGATCTTTCCATTGATTTCCGTCAAAGTAACATTGAAGGTGAAATCGTTAACTGGATACAGGAATCCCGAGAAAATCACGATGCCATTATCATTAACGCGGGAGCACTTACCCATACATCAGTAGCGATCATGGACGCCATTCTCGCCGTAGGTACACCAACAATCGAAGTTCATTTATCAAATATTTTCAAGCGCGAAGAATTCAGGCATCATTCCTATATCTCACCAGCAGCCGTTGGAATGATCACCGGATTTGGCGCCATCGGTTATTTAATGGCTGTTGATGCAGCCAAAAATATGTTTAAATAGTAAAACGGGAATTATTAAAAGGAATAAACGCAATGGCAAAAATGCAGGTGGACACAAAATTAATACGTGAACTCGCTGAAATGCTGAACGAAACTGATCTTTCCACTATCGAAGTGGAAGATGGTGATCTGAAAATAAAAATATCCCGTGGTGGCGGTACAGTTCATGTGGCGAGTGCGCCTTTACCGGCACCTGCACCCGCTGCTCTGGCACCAGCCGTAGAAGCACCAGCCGCCGATGCACCAGTTCAGGCAAAAGACCACCCGGGAACCATTTTTTCACCGATGGTCGGAACCATATATACCGCACCGGACCCAACAGCCGATGAATTTATTAAAGTTGGCGATACGGTAAGCGCAGGGCAAACCATTCTTATCGTTGAAGCCATGAAAGTTATGAACCAGATCCATGCCGCTAAAGGCGGTGTTGTCAAAGCGATATTGGTTGAAAACGCCCAGCCGGTCGAATACGGCGAACCACTGGTTATCATTGAATAACGGATCGCAGAATGATTGAAAAAGTTCTCATTGCAAACAGGGGAGAAATCGCCCTTCGTATTCATCGGGCATGTCATGAAATGGGCATTAAAACCGTTGCTGTTCATTCAACAGCAGACGAAAACGCCATGCATGTGCGCCTTGCGGATGAAAGTGTCTGTATTGGCCCGCCGCCAAGCGCAAAAAGTTATCTGAACATCCCGGCAATTATTTCAGCCGCTGAAATTACAGGCGCAGATGCAATCCATCCCGGTTATGGCTTTCTGTCAGAAAGTGCCAAATTTGCCGAAATTATTGATAAGCATGGCATTATATTCATTGGCCCGACAGCAGAACATATCAAACTTATGGGTGATAAAATTTCTGCCAAGGAAGCCGTTAAGGAAGCGGGCATTCCTGTGGTGCCCGGGTCAGACGGCGAAGTAAGCGAAATTAACGATGCTAAAAAAGTAGCAAGCAAAATCGGCTATCCGGTAATAGTCAAGGCTGCATCAGGTGGCGGCGGACGGGGAATGAAGATCGTCCACAATGAAAATGAACTGGAACTTGCCGTATCATCCGCCCAGCGCGAAGCCGAAGCTGCCTTTGGCGATGGCACAGTTTATCTTGAGAAGTTTCTGACTACACCCCGTCACATTGAAATTCAAATTCTTGCTGATACCCACGGAAATGTGGTGCATTTGGGCGAACGTGATTGTTCGCTACAACGTCGCCACCAGAAAGTGCTTGAAGAAAGCCCATCCCCTGCACTTAATCCAAAACAGCGGGACGAAATTGGCGAAGTCTGCCGCAAAGCCATTGAAAAATTAGGATACCGTGGTGCTGGTACCATTGAGTTTCTTTATGAGAATGGTGAATTTTATTTCATTGAAATGAATACACGGTTGCAGGTGGAACATCCGGTAACCGAAATGATAACCGGCATTGATCTGGTAAAGGAACAAATCCGTGTGGCTGACGGGCTACCGCTTAAATATAAACAGAAAGATATAAAATTCTCCGGCCATGCCATTGAATGTCGGATTAATGCGGAAGATCCCTTTACATTTATGCCCTCCCCTGGTCAGGTGAAAGATTATCATACACCGGGCGGGCTTGATGTCCGGGTTGATAGCGGTCTATATGCCCGCTACCATATTCCACCACATTATGACAGCATGATTGCGAAGCTCATTGTGCATGGAAAAACGCGTAATGAATGCCTGATGCGTCTGCGGCGCAGCCTTGAAGAATATGTGATTGACGGCATCAAAACAACAATTCCGCTTCATCAGAAGCTGATCCACGAGGATGATTTCATCAATGGCGATTATAACATCCACTGGCTTGAAAAATATCTGGACAGCCTTGTCGCTGATTAACTGACCTGATGGAGATCACAAAGGAACTCCTTCTAAGTGCTTATATGCAAGGGATTTTTCCCATGGCAGAAAGTGCTGATGCGGAAGATGTTTTTTGGGTGGATCCAGATAATCGCGGCATTTTCCCGCTCGATCAATTTCATGTTCCCAGAAAGCTTGCCAAAAAAATACGAACGGCGCCCTTTGAAGTGCGCATCAATACGGCCTTTCAGGACGTTATGCTGAAATGCGCTGAACCGACCACAAACCCGGAACGGCGAAATACATGGATCAATGATCTTATCCTTAACCGTTACAATGAACTTCATGAACTGGGTTATGCCCACTCTGTTGAATGCTGGCAGGCAGGCAAGCTTGTCGGCGGACTTTACGGTGTATCAATTAATGGTGCATTTTGCGGCGAAAGCATGTTTCATGATGTCACAGATGCCAGTAAGGTTGCACTGGTTTATCTTGTCGCACGCTTAAATGCCGGGGGTTACGTGCTGCTGGATACACAATTCGTGACGGATCATTTAAGCCAATTTGGCGCTATTGAAATAAGCCGTGCAGATTACCGCAAAAAATTAAAATATGCCCTTGAGATTGAAAATTGCGATTTTTATACCTTAAGCGAATATGAAGACACTGAAGCGATCCTGAAATGGGCGACAAATAAGCATTTATAACAAGTTCACTAATATTCATAGAGCTTTAAACATTGATCGCTATTATGAAATCCAATATTGTTATTGCCGTATACCGCTATTAAAACAGCTTGAAAGATGGTTTTTTAAGAATGCCAGAAGAGATCAGGGCACTTATATTTATATTAATAATTGTTGCGATACCGCTCGCACTGTTTCCCAAATTTGCGAGTTACTACAATTTAAAAAAAGAAGCCCAAATTTTTACTATTGCTTGGGCAGGTGTAACTTTACTGGCCTTTCTAACATATAATTTTTGGGTTTTTACAGTATTATCAGGTATTTTTTTACTTGTTATCAGCAAAGAAAATAATGTTCTTAAAATTGCATTATTCTTTTTGCTTTTATTATCTATCCCTACTGGTAGTATAAATATTCCCGGGTTTGGGCTGGTCAACTTTATACTCACAGTTAATTTTCCAATGTTTTTATCAGCAGTACTTCTGCTACCCCTTGCCATTGGCAAACGCAATTCAAATCGTGCTGTCAAATCAAGCGAATTATTCCTTTATGTTTTTTTTCTACTAAACCTTGTCGTCTTATATCAGGAGACCTCATACGTCTATCAGGGGGAACTAGTTGTCAGAGAAAGTTCCATTACTTCCGTTTTGCGTTTTGGCGTATCACTGTTTTTAGGTTTAATTGTGCCTTATTGGGCCATTAGTAAAACTATAAAAACTACACAGGATATAAAAGTTATATTCATGGCAATTGTATTTGGTGCATTATTGCAAGCATCTATCGCCATTGCTGAAACAATGAAAGGTTGGCATCTATATAATAGTCTGGAAGCAACATTAGGTATTGGCAGTAGTTCAGGCTATATTTCGCGTGAGAATATGTTACGTGCATCGGCTTCATTAAGTCATCCGATAACCTTAGGGTTGGTTTTGGCGATAGGGTTTGGTATTTCACTCTACTTCATGAATATAAAAAGTAAAAAGCCATTACAAATGTATTGGTTAATGGCCGCCGTTTTCATTGCAGGACTAGCCACAACACTGTCACGTGGCCCATGGGTAGGCGCAGCCATAATTGTACTTGCTTATTTATTTACTGGAGATCATTTTATAATTGGTCTGAGCAGCTTGGTCGCCATCCAACCCAGGTAGTTTGGCAGAAGCTGTGGCATCGCCAACAACAGCTACCTCGAAACCGTTTTCCACCAACTCCCTCATGTGCGATTCTGCACAAAGGTTACCGGACATTCCGGCCAAGATCACCTTGTCCACCCCTTGTTTTCTTAGCTGTAGGGCCAAATCGTTGGATTCGGAACCGAACACTTTATGGGGACCGGTAACCACTACCCTATCCTTGTTAATGTATTTTTTGTACCGTGGCAACCAGTCGGCGCCAGAGCCTTCAAATCCTTTTACGTTCAATTGATCTCCACGATCGAACATGGTAATGTTGTGCATCAACTTTTCCAGGGTTCCTTCGAATTTCCATTGGTGATCGTGCTCGTAGTAGTAATGGGGAGAAATAAACACAGGAATGTTATACTTTTCTCCCAATTTGAACATGGTCTCCAAGTTCTCGATAGTGTTGTTTTCCTGTACGCTTTGCCCTACGGCCCCCCAAGCCACTCCGTCCGGGCTAAGGAAATCGTTTTGTGGATCGGTGATCACAATGGCGGTAGAGCCA
>JAUILB010000002.1 GCA_030432815.1 Alphaproteobacteria bacterium
AGGTGAGCACGCGCATCTGCCAGGGAAAGATGATATTGGCTTTGTTTTTTTCTAAGCCATTCCTTATTATGCGCGCGGCCTTTTCTGCTTCCATGAAAAAAGGCATTTTAAAATTATTCTGATCGGTGATGTTACTTCTGACAAAACCGGGGCTAATCACATTTATTTCAAGTCCATCAGCATAGTAGAACCCCCTTAATGCTTCGCCATATGCCTTTACAGTTACCTTGCTGGTTGAATAGGCAGGTGATGATGGAAGACCGCGAATGCCTGCAACGGAAGATACAATGGCAATCTGACCATGCCTGCGGCGCTTCATCATACTTAAGGCAGGATGGATAGTGTTGAAGACACCATTTACATTGGTTTCGAAAACGGTTCTTGTATGTTCTGAAATATCATCCTGTGCTGCAACACTGGTTGATACACCTGCATTGGCAATAACCAGATCAAGAGCTTGAATATCGTCACATTCCTTAATCCAGTCAGTCATTTCATCTTTATTGCAGCAATCTACTGTTTGTGCATATACGGTGGCACCAAGGGTCTTACAGTCTGTCCGGGTCTGATTTAATCGATCTTCAGAGCGGCCCGATAAAAAGAGTGTTATGCCACGAGCGGCATATTCCAGGGCAAGTGCCCGTCCAATGCCACTGCTGGCGCCGGTAATCAAAATGGATTTGGGGTTTTTCAATGGACAACTTCCTGCTATATCTAATTAAAGTTCAATAACAATACTGACTAACATGACATTATCAAGTATGACAGGTTTTGGCCGCGCGGAAGGTCATTTTCAAAAATATAGCTGGTTGTGGGAAATTCGCAGTGTCAATGGCAAAACACTGGATATACGTGTACGTATCCCTCCGGGTCTTGATGCGATGGATCAGTATGTAAAAAATACCCTGAAGGAAAATATAGCGAGAGGCAATGTAAATGTGTCTCTTCAGCTTCAGAAGGAAACTGATGAAACAACAGTTGATATTAATGAAGAAGCACTGGATAAAATAGTTGCTATTGCGAAAGATATCTCAAAAAAACACGACCTGCCGACACCATCTGTTGATCGGTTACTTTCCATCCGGGATATAGTCGTAATTACTGAAATGGCAGATGATGATGAAGCGATCAGCGAAAGGGATAATGCGCTAAAAAATTCTTTTTTGGATGCTGTTCGCAGTTTTAAAGAATCGCGTGAATTAGAGGGAAAAGCAACCAACAAAATGCTTTCAAATATTATTGATGATATTGAAAGACAGCTATTGGATGCTGAAAAAATTGCAACAGGTCAACCGGAAGAAATTAAAAAGCGTTTTCTGGAAAAAGTTGATGCTTTGATTGATAAAAATCAGGGCTTAGATAAAGAACGTATCCTGCAGGAGGTGGTAATACTCGCAACCAAGGCAGATGTTAAGGAAGAAACGGACAGGCTTCGTGCTCATATATCCTCGGCACGTTCCCTGCTTGAGACATCTGATCCGGTTGGGCGCAAACTTGAATTTTTAAGTCAGGAATTTAATAGAGAAATTAACACTTTATGTTCTAAATCCTCAGATATTACATTAACAAATATTGGGCTATCGCTAAAATCATCGGTTGATCAACTAAGGGAACAAATACTGAATGTCGAATAATTCTTCGAAACGACGCGGATTACTGCTTGTGCTTTCAAGTCCCTCTGGCGCGGGAAAGTCAACGCTTTCACGGCTTTTGCTGGAAAAAGACAATAATATCAGTCTTTCGGTATCTGCGACGACGCGGGAACCAAGACCGGGTGAAATTGATGGTAAGGATTATCATTTTTATACGCAGGACCAGTTCGATCAGCTTGTGACAGATGACGGTTTTCTCGAACATGCAACAGTATTTGAACATTCATACGGAACACCTGCTGAACCGGTTGAAGAAGCCTTGAGGGCAGGAAAAGATGTTCTTTTTGATATTGACTGGCAGGGTACGCAGCAGCTTAATCAAAAGGTCGGTGCAGATCTGGTACGGGTTTTTATTTTACCGCCAAGTAAAGAAGAGCTTGAAAAAAGGCTCAAGAAACGAGCACAGGACAGTGATGAAGTGGTGGCCAAAAGAATGAGTAAAGCGAATGCTGAAATCAGCCACTGGGCAGAATATGACTATGTTATCGTCAATGATGATCTTGATCAGGCTGAAAAGGACCTTTTCACCATACTTGACGCGGAGCGTATGAAACGTTCTCGACAAACAGGTTTAACATCATTTGTGGCAGAGCTTACGAAAGATTAACTGCCCTTAAATCCAGTTTTCCGTCTTTAACCGGTGGACACCAGTAATAAGCCCCTGTAATCGGACGCGTAAAATTAAAGAGCGCATCAATAATCCCGTCATCCTTACCGATCATCCTATTTAATATTGCTTCGAATGCATCAAACGAATGGCCGAAGGCGACAAACATCAACCCGCCTTCCATATCATCAATCCATGGCATGGACCTCCGGATGATGAAGGCCTCGGGGTCAAAATCTTCCTGTGCGGTGCGTTTTACATGTGCAGATGCCGGAGCATCAAATTCTTCATTATCACTTATGTGCCGCCCAAAGGTATCATCCTGTGCAGCGACACTCATGGCACTAAATACATCAAAATCATGTAACCATTGCTGAACGGCAACAAAACTGCTGCCATCAAGTCCGTCTATGCCATTTTGTAAAATGGCAGCATCAAGTGCATCCTGGCCTTTGGGATTTTCCGTGCCGTCTTCATATCCACTTAAGTCTCTATTCTTATCATACTGGAAACTGTCAATTGCGGACGTAAGTTCAAATGCCTCATTTAAGGCAATTTCTACTGTTCTTGAGCGGTGATATAATTCGCCGCGGTCTAATCCGCGTAGCCATATCCAGAGTGCATCAGGAGTTGATGGAATTTCAATACCATTAGCGCTATGTGCCTGCATTGTACGCAGCCCGTCTATTTTGCACCCAAGGGCAAGAATTAATGATTCCCCAATCCCGACAACTGAATTTTCATGATCAATAATTGATTTTAATGATACCAGCGCATTTTTAGCCTTGTCCTTATTTTTAAGAGAAAAAGTCATGTAGCGAGCGAGTTTTGTTTCATCAGCAAGAATACCGGCCTGAGCATTAGTCATTATACATTTCTCCCTATTTATTTTTCGTATTCTAGTGCCAGACGGCAAAAATCTTCAACTGATAATTCTTCGGCGCGTGCAGTTTCTTTAATGCCAGTGGATGTTAAAATGGGAACCGGATCCATTCCAAGTCCTTTTAAACTGGCCCTAAGCATTTTGCGCCGCTGGTTGAATGCAGCGGATACAACACGTTCAAGGGTTTGTTGTTTTGGTGCAGCTAAAGGTTCTTCGTGAGGTATAATCTGCACTATACAGGATGTAACCTTGGGCGGGGGGATAAAGGCCTGCCGCGGAATATCAAACAGAATTTTTGCCTTTGCACGGTACTGACAAAGCACTGATAATCTGCCATATGCTTTTGTTTTAGGTTTCGCTATTATGCGTTCGCCAACTTCTTTTTGAAACATGAGGGTTAGTGACTTAAACCACGGTTTCCATTCAGTTTCGGTCATCCACTTTACAAGCAGGGCCGTCCCTACATTATAAGGAAGATTGGCGACAACATGAATATCCCTACCATTTGTATCGCCGATAAGTTGTTGTTCATTAACGCTTAAGGCATCACCTTCATGAACAGTTAAACGACCATTGTATGCAGATGATATATCGGAAAGTGCATCGATACAGCGACTGTCCATTTCAACTGCGACTACGTGCGCGGCCCCATTTTCCAGTAGCCCCCGTGTTAATGCGCCAGGGCCGGGACCAACCTCATAAATAACTGAATTCTCAATATTTCCAGCAGATCGCGCTATTTTACCTGTAAGATTAAGGTCGGTTAAAAAGTTTTGGCCAAGTGATTTTTTTGCTCTTAGTCCATATTGATCAATTACCTCACGCAGTGGGGGCAAATTACTATTCAATATCTTCTTCCGTTTCTTCTTTTTGTGCTTCTGGCTCATCGCTATCGGGCATTGGCAGAAACTTGGACATTCTGTCCGCCAATTTTAAGGAATTGATCATACTGGTAGGATTGGCCAAGCAGTTTCCGGCAATATCAAGCGCAGTACCATGGTCCGGTGATGTGCGCACAATTGGAAGTCCAAGTGTCACATTTACGCCGGAATCAAAATCAATGGTTTTAATAGGGATCAGTGCCTGATCGTGATACATACAAACGGCAACATCATACTTTGTCCTTGCAGATTTGTGAAACATTGTATCCGCAGGCATGGGGCCGTTTACATGGATTGCCTGTTTTTTCAGGAGTTCAATGACGGGCGCTATAATTTCACTGTCTTCTGTCCCCATGGAATTCTGTTCACCCGCATGAGGGTTTAAACCTGCTACTGCGATACGCGGGAAGGGAAGGCCAAAATATTGTTTCATCGCTTCATGTACTGTACCGATTGTTTTTATAAGCAATTTCCGATTCAAAAGGCCGGGTACATCTTTAAGCGGAACATGAATTGTAAGGGGGACTACACACAGTTCTTCACTGGCAAGCATCATAACAGGATGGTACTCTTCACTTGTCTGGTCTTCACAAAGTTTTGCAAGATATTCGGTATGGCCAGGAGATTTAAAACCTGTGTCATAAAGAGCCGCCTTATGAATGGGGGCTGTCGCAATAGCACGTGCTTTGCCCTTAAAAATAAAATCAACTGCTTTATCTATCGAACTAACCACCATTTCAGCCGTATTTGCGATAGGATTTCCAAAATAGAAGTCGCCCTTATAATCCAGATCTATTACAGGCAGCGTATTTTGAAACACATGGGGGGCTTGCAGCGGGGTTTTAATAATACTTAACGGAATACGTAAATTTAATGCCTCAGCCTGTGCCTGGAGCAGATCAGCACTTCCGATCACAAAAAAGGGGGCAATTGCAAATTCTCTCCGCTTGTACCATGCTTTCATAACGACTTCGGGACCAATACCGGAAGGTTCACCAATCGTCACTGCTATGGGGAGTGTATTTGGTGTTCCTTCCATCGTATTTTGCATATTATCGATAGTCTACGATTGCGTCCCTGCGCAGATCACGTAAATGACGTTTTGCGAGAAGCTGTAAACGGGATTGGGTCAAACTTTGAAGTACGGTGTCAAAGTCGGGTAAATTTACTTCGGGAATATCTTTGTTGCAAAGAACAAAGCTTCTGTAACCATCGTCATCATAGAAAAATTCCGTTGCCGCACCTACTTCAAGATTTAATATTGCCTCTGCTGCTTCGTCATTTAATTCTCTAATTGTAATAGGTGAAAGATCATTAGTCGATGTAGCATTAATCTCCGAAGTTACAGCTTCGGCATTCTCGCAAACGTCAGTTTGTCTTAATCTTTGGGCTACAGATTGGTTATATGCCAGCAGATCAGCTTCAGATGGGGCAGATTGTTCCTTGTATATATATTTAAGTGTAACGCGGATATCTCTTTCATCAAGCGTAAGAATGCGTCTTTTATCGACTAAAGAAATTATGTAAATACCTTCTTCTGTCACTATCGGATCTGAGATGGTACGGGGTTCCATATCTGGAACAATTTCCCTTATTTCTTTAGGAATTTCGTCTAACATTAACCATCCCAGGTCTCCACCGACTGATGCTGTAGCAGACTGCGAAAATTGTTGTGCGACAGCACTAAATGGTATGTCGTTATCCATTCTTTGTTTCATAAGCCTTGCAGATTCAAGACTTTCCTCGCGTCGCGAATTATCCGTAACCAGTATAAAAATTTCACTGAGGCGGTATTGAAACTTACCTTTGTCACGTTCCATTTTATCAATAAAATTTTGGACTTCATCGTCAGTCACATTGACTAGTGGTTGAAGTAACCCCTGTACAACACCATTCCAGGCAAGGGATCCTTCAATTTGCGTAATTAGGGTATCTTTTTCAACTCCGGCTGCCTTTAGCTGCTCTTCAAGTTCTTCAGCTTCAAGATTAAATTGCGCAGCATAATTTTCAAATGCTGCTGCTAGTTCGACGTTGGTCATACCGGCATCATATTCATCGGCTTCCTGAATTTTCAGACGGTCATCAATAAGTGCGTCCATAGCTTGTCGCTGTAGAAATTGTCCTTCCTCTTGGGAAAATTGAGTTCGTCCGGTTGAAAGCATTAGCAATCTTGCTCTTTGTTTAAGATCAAATAATGAAATCACTTCATCATTCACTATGGCAACGATTTGCTGCACATCCTGTAAATCAGATTGTCCCGCAACTTGTGCGCGAGAGGCAATATTATGAAACATAGAAATACCAATGCCTATCAACAGTATTTGCATAAGAATTTTTCTATATTTAGTCATGACTACTTATTTTCCAATTATATTCTTAACTTGTTTAGCTCAACATATGGAGCATATATATAACAGAACAATTTTCTGATCTAGAATTATGTTCATATTATGCCATTTTATCAGTATTAACCCAAATTTTTAAGTACAATTCTGAAATGAATCGTACTTGATGGTGCGATATCCCGGTCAGTTGTGAACCTTCTTTCATAACTTAATCCGAATTCCAGACAGTCATCCCTATAAACAACACCACCATCATAAGATATGGTCTTATCATTCAAGATGTCTTTAACCCATGATCCCTGGATGGTCCACTTTTCATTAATATTCAGATCCACACCAGTACCAATTTCCCGTCTGTTTTCAAGTTCCGTACCGACAAGCACTGCTTCGTCATTCAGGTCGAGGTCAAGATATCGAACCGAAACTTTCATCCATTTTGGACCGGCAGCCAGAATTAGCTCATTTCTTCTAAGCTGCAAGCTTTTCTTATCCAGGCGGAAGCGATGCACATAGTCTATATACTCTCCAAGTGATAGATCAATACGCCCAACAAAGTCGGAAGCTTTTCCTTCATAACCGGACCCAACAGGGAATGTTTCAGTGTTGTTAAGCCGCACACTTTGACCAATCGTTGCAATCATATTTATGTCGTCAGTATAAAGATTATAACGCAGTCCAAGATTTAATCGTGTTCCACCCTCCCAGCGATCATAGCCATTAAATCTGTTATGGCTAAAGAGGTTGTTTTCATCAAATTCAAAATTCCTGCTATCTTCGTTGGCAAAGTTAATAACATTTTCAGGTAAGTTAGGTTTGGTTGGCGCGGCTATGATCGAAAACATAGGTTCAATAACCTGACTAGTTGTACTTCCTGATTTTAAAAACGGCATGCGCCAGTCAAGTGCTATTTTCGGAAGAAGTCGAGAATGGGTTCCGTCAATTCCGGCATATTGAGGCAAATCCGGATTAAGAGAATTGCTGTTATTATAAAGATCACTTCTTACAGATGCGGAAATTTTATAAAAATCGCCTATGGGCGACTGAAATGGCAGTACAAATGCCGCTTTGGTACTAAAACGTCGGCTTCGCATTCCTTCTGTTCGGTAAATTTGTACGCCACTTGCATCAAAGGTAAACTTGCTATTTAAAAATCCTGTATCCTTGTTCATATTAAGAGCAAATGATGGTAATGCCTGTCCGGTTAGACCCAAATCATCCTCTTCATCAAGCCCCTGGAAAACATATGTTCCTACCGTCGCGTAGTTTTTATCCCAAAAACGTTCAATTTTTGCATGGCTTTCAAGAACATCGGACTTATCATCATAATAACGGCGCAGGTAAGTATCATCACTGACCCAGTTGACGGCGTAGTCCCACTGCCAGTCACCGCCGAATTTGTCCAGACTGTTTAAATCAAATTCGCCTTTTGAAAAAACATGTCCACGAATTTCATGATCACCCGTTTTTATAAAATTGTTATCACGTTCATTTACATTTGCGAATGAACCGATAGTGGTGAAAATACCATTCCCAACATGAAGGCGGTGTGTTCCGGCAAACACTACACCTTCGCGGCTCGTTATAAGAGGTTCAAAGGTAAAATCCTGTTGATCACTAATATTCCAGTAATAGGGAATTTGGACAAATGCACCCAGCTCAGTTGACCTGCCAAGGCGATTTGGCGGTAAAATTCCGGTTCTTGCGCGAACAGTTGGATCAGGATGGGCAAAATAAGGTGAATAAAAAACCGGTACACCGGCGACTTCCAGACGTACATTTTTGTATTTTACTGTTTTTTCTTCACTGTCATGGGTTACCTGATCGGCACGAATTTGCCAGGTTGGTTTTTCTTCGCCTTCTTCGACACAAAATTCGCATGGTGTATAAATGGCATTATTTAAAACTATTATTTTTCCGCTTCGTTCACCGCTTCTCGAGATAAGCTTTGAACCATCGGTAAATATGACCCTAACCTGATTTATGAAGCCCTGCTTGAAATCACCATCAAGAGTAGCATCTTCCATAAAAATTATGTTTCCCGTTGTTTCCCTTATGATTATTCCGCCGGTCGCTTTTACTTCGCCAGTGTTTATATCATATATGACTACATCTGCTGTTAGCTGGTTATTGTTTTGTATAAGGACGACATTACCACTTGCAGTAATGATGTTTGTATCCTGATCATAGACAACCTTATCAGCAGAGAAATCTATTTTGTCGGCGGTGTTTTCGACCCCTTGCGCGTGAACACCAGTCATTAATGTAATAACGAGTAGGCAGGTTATGCTGGAAATGTATACTAATTTCTTCATGCGGTTTTTTTACATAATTTTTATAAATGGTACAGCGAATAAATCTAAAATCCACTAATATATTATCTAATTAACTTGATAACATTTAAACCTACCTTTATCTCTTAAAAGATTGAACCGCTATAGAAGCCAAGCAAGACGAAATTGAGGCAGAAAATGAAAATAAATATAAAAGAAATCCCTAATGAATACAGTAAGATTGGAGGGGCTATTGTTGTTTTTTCAATGCAAAATGACGATGGATATGAATTTCGCCCACCTGCCGTTAAATTGGATGAAGCGACGGGTGAGGCATTAAGCAAAGCTGCAGCATCATCAGATTTTAAAGGCAAGTTTGGTCAAATGGTTGAAATATTGGCCCCGGTCGGCGTTGCGGCAAGTAGAATTTTACTTGTCGGGATCGGTGAGGAGGCAAAATTTACACCACTTAAAGCTGAACAGATTGGCGGCAAGGTGATTAACAAGCTTATGTATTCAAATGAAAAAGATGTCACCATTGTTATCGGAAAACATGCGGCTCATTGTGCGATGGGTGTATTATTGCGTCACTACAAGTTCGATAAATATTACACAACAGAAAAAAACATTAAAAAAATAAGTGTTGAACAGGTCACTATATTGACACTGGAAGCTAAAAAAGTTGCAAAAGAATTTAAGGAATTTGAAAAAATTGCTGATGGCGTAATTTGGGCAAGAAATCTGGTCAGTGAGCCAGGAAATGTTATTTATCCTGAAAGTTATCTTGAACAGATAAAAGAACTGGAAAGCCTGGGGGTTGAAATAGAAGTGCTCAATGAAGAACGCATGGAAGAGCTTGGAATGGAAGCGATCCTTGGTGTTGGACAGGGTAGTGCATCGGAAACGCTGATGGTGATTATGAAATGGATGGGATCAAAAGACAAATCAGCCCAACCAATTGCTTTTGTTGGAAAAGGTGTAACCTTTGATACTGGTGGTATTTCACTGAAGCCCGGTGCCGGTATGGAAGATATGAAATTTGATATGGGTGGCAGCGCGGCTGTGGTTGGTGCAATGAAAGCACTTGCTGGTCGAAAGGCAAAGGCAAATGTCATTGGTGTTGTAGGGCTTGTTGAAAATATGCCTTCAGGCACCGCCCAACGTCCCGGAGATGTCGTAAGTTCCATGTCTGGCCAGACCATTGAAGTGATAAATACTGATGCGGAAGGCAGATTGGTTCTCGCGGATTGTCTCTGGTATTGTCAGGACACCTACAAACCCAAATTTATGATTGATCTGGCAACTTTGACAGGTGCTATGATGATTGCACTTGGGCAGGATTACGCAGGAATTTTTTCCAATAATGATGAGCTTTGTGAAAGACTGACGGCCGCCGGCCAAACAGTGGATGAACCTGTCTGGCGTATGCCCATCGGTGATGGTTATGATAAACTTATAGACTCTGATATTGCGGATATGAAAAATGTTGGTGGGCGCTACGCAGGGAGCATAACAGCCGCCCAGTTTCTTCAGCGTTTTGTAAATGAAACACCCTGGATACATATAGATATCGCGGGGACCGCCTGGAGACAAAAACCTTCTGATGTAGCAGAAAAGGGAGCAACGGGATATGGTGTCCGCCTGTTGGATCAGTTGGTAAGGGATCACTACGAAGATTAAAAATGGAGATCAGTTTTTACCATCTTACCTATCAACCACTTACGGTGGCGTTACCTAAACTGCTGTCAAAAGTGTATGATGCAAATATGAAGGCGGTAATAAAAGTACCATCTTCTATTCAAATGGATGAAATTGATCAGGTTCTCTGGACATTTGATAAGGCAAGCTTCCTTCCCCACGATACTGAAAAAAGCAAATATAACGAGGATCAACCAATTTATATTACAACTTCCGACGATAACCCCATAAGTGCGGAAGTCTTGGTTTTAACCGATGGTGCCACGGCCACACATTTGGATGGATATAAAAGAATTCTTGAAATGTTTGATGGAAATAATCCAACAGCGGTAAGCGACGCCCGTAAAAGATGGAAAAGTTACAAAGAAGCAGGATATTCTTTAACTTACTGGCAACAAAATGAAAATGGTGGCTGGAGCCAGAAAGCATAAACGGTTTATCTATTTGACATTCTGGTTTGTTTAGTGATTAGCTTAATTTTTCTTCAAGCGCGAGCCAGATTTCTTCCGCTTCTTCCAGTTTGGCTTCAAGTATTGCCTTTTCACGGGTAAATTGCTTTAGCGCTTTTTGGGCGTTTGGGTCAGAATGATCATAAAGTTTGGGATTGCCAAGGGCTTTATTATATTTTTTAATTTCTTTTGTAAGCCTTTCGACTTCGGTTTCCGCATCTTTTAATTCAGCTTTATATTTGCTGTTATCGGTTGATTTGGGTTTTTCTTTTTGAGGGGCTTTTTCCTTTTTATTAGCACCGGTTTTTTTGCTAAGTACCAGAGCCTTATAATCCGCTAGGTCACCATCAAAATCATGAACCCCACCATTTTCCACAACCATAATTTTATCGGCACAAGCTTCTACCAGATAACTGTCATGGCTGATAAGAATAACCGCACCTTCATAATCATTTATGGCATGGATAAGTGATTGACGGCTATCCATATCAAGGTGGTTTGTCGGTTCGTCAAGAATGATCAGCTGTGGCGCATGAAAGCTCATTAACGCAAATAAAAGCCTTGCTTTTTCACCGCCGGAAAGGGTGGAGATTTTATTTGTTGCCTTATCAACACCAAAGCCAAACCCACCAAGGCGTGCACGTACCTGTGTTTCCGTTTTCCCTTTCATCAAAGCACCAAGATGGCTAAGCGGTGTGCCGTTCGGGTCCAGTTCATCCTGCTGATGCTGCGCGAAATATCCAATGCCGAGCTTGCGGGAACGTACGATTGTTCCGTCCATAGGCTTGAGACGGTCACTTAGAAGTTTGGCGAACGTGGATTTACCGTTACCGTTTTGCCCTAATAGTGCTATGCGATCATCCATATCAATACGAAGTGACAGGTTTTTAAGGATTGGTTTCCCTTCTTCATATCCCACAGCAAGTTTTTCCATGGTGATCAATGGTGGTGCAAGCTCATCCGGATTGGGGAAATTAAATTCGACCGTCGTTTCTTCGGCGAGTGCGGCTAGCGGTTCCATCCGTTCAAGCATTTTGATCCGGCTTTGGGCCTGTTTTGCCTTGCTTGCCTTATATCTGAAACGATCAATGTATTTTTGAATATGCGCCCGTTCAAGGCTTTGTTTTTTAAGGGCGGCTTTCTGTAATTCACGCTGTTCGCGGTATGTTTTTTCAAATTTATCGAAGTTACCGCCGTAAAAAGTCAATTTTTTCTGTTCAAGATGGATGATACTATTTGTTGAACTGTTAAGCAGGTCGCGATCATGGCTGATGATTAGCACGGTATAAGGATATGTACGAATAAAATTTTCAAGCCACAATACCCCTTCAAGGTCAAGATAGTTTGTCGGCTCATCAAGCAGCAGTAAGTCAGGTTCTGTAAAAAGTGTACAGGCAAGGGCCACACGCATGCGCCAGCCCCCTGAAAATTCGCTACAGGCGCGGTTTTGTTCCTGATCATTAAACCCAAGACCGGAAAGTATGCTTGCGGCGCGGGCTTCGGCTTCATAGGCACCGATATCAGACAGGCGTTCATGAATTGCCGCAATCCTGTTTGGATCGGTACAGGTTTTTGCTTCCTTTTGAAGCTTGGCAAGTTCCGTATGTGAAGCAAGAACCGTTTCCAGAAGTGTTTCCGGGCCACCCGGTGCTTCCTGTGCAACCTGACCAACACGGGTACCTTTGCGGATCTGAATTTTACCATCATCGGATTCCAGTTCACCAAGGATCAGTTTATAAAGCGTGGTTTTGCCAGCACCGTTTCGCCCGACTATGCCGACCTTATGACCGGCGGGAACGGTGACACTTGCCTTATCCAGCAGTAATTTTCCGGCAATGCGGTATGTGAGGTCGCTTATCTGTAACATGGGTCATGCTTTTATCAGCTTGGGGCCAAAGATCAATGGCAAATATATATTGAGTTTTACTGAAATACCCACTATAAGGCCCGCAAACTTAGTTAACTTTAAAAGTTCAAGGAAACAAACATGGCTTTACAACGTACATTTTCAATCATCAAGCCTGATGCAACGAAACGCAACCTAACCGGTGCCATCACAAAAATGCTTGAAGACGGTGGTCTTCGCGTTGTGGCAAGCAAGCGTATTCATATGACCCGCGAAAAGGCAGAAGGTTTTTACGCTGTGCATAAAGACCGCCCGTTTTTTGGTGAACTTGTCGATTTCATGATTTCGGAGCCGGTTGTGGTACAGGTGCTTGAAGGCGAAAATGCCGTTGCAAGGAACCGTGAAATTATGGGTGCAACAAACCCGGCAGAAGCCGCAGAGGGCACAATCCGCAAGACATATGCGCTTGATATCGGTGAAAATTCTGTTCACGGTTCAGACAGTCTTGAAAATGCAAAAATTGAAATTGAATATTTCTTCAACGATAAAGAAATCGTTGGTTGATTAAAAAAATATATCTTGTTTGAAACCGCCTCTGGGAAACCGGGGCGGTTTTTTTATTCCGGTATCGGATTAATAATGCTTTCGTCCGCATAATCTGCATCACGGATGGTGACTTTGTTACCCACCACGCGAACGCGGCCTTCCGCGACAAGTTTTAAGGCCTGCGGGTAAATGATATGTTCTTTTTCAAGAACCTTGGCCGCAAGAGTTTCTGCATCATCATCCGGATTAATGGCAACGGCGGCCTGGGTAATGATCGGGCCGTCATCCAGTTCGGGATTAACGAAATGAACCGTACAACCGGTAAAACGCACTCCGGCTTCCAGCGCGCGTTCCTGCGTATGTAATCCTTTGAAACTGGGCAGCAGGGAAGGGTGGATATTCAACATCCTGTTTCGCCAGCGGTTCACAAACCGTGCATCAAGGATACGCATAAAACCGGCAAGGCAGATCAGCTTTGCCCCGCTTTCATTAAGTGCTTCATGAATTTTTTCATCAAAACTTTCACGGCTGTCATAATCGCGGTGATTAATCACTTTTGTGGGAATGCCGGCTTTTTCCGCGCGTTGAAGTCCCTTAACACCCGGGTTGTTGGATATGACCAACACAATGCGGGCCGGATAATCATCATCCGCACAGGCATCAATCAATGCCTGAAGGTTTGTTCCGCCACCGGATATGAGTACCGCAACTTCAAGCATTTAATGTCCTGATGTGGCGGTCCAGGGTTCAGGATATCCCCAGCTTCCCGCGCTTCCGGTTACGGTTGTTGATGGTTCGTCACCGTTTTTGGCACGGACAGTGCCGATATAATAAACCGTTTCACCGTTTTCTTCGAAAATTCTTGTCGCCATTTCCTGTTTATCCGCAGGAACAATCACGGCCATACCGATGCCACAGTTAAAGGTTTTTGCCATTTCTGGTGGTGTGATATTGCCGGTTTTGCGCAGCCAGTCAAAAACGGGGGGGAGTGTCCAACGGCTTGCATCCACATCCACCGTTACACCATCCGGTAAAATACGTGGAATATTTTCAACAAACCCGCCACCTGTAATATGGCTAAGTCCTTTTATACAATCATTTTTTAAAGCTTCAAGACAGCTTCTGACATATATTTTTGTTGGCTCAAGCAGTGCTTCACCATATGTTTTTCCGGGTTCAAACGAGCAAGGGTCATTATAATCTGCGCCCGAGACTTCCATAAGCTTCCGCACAAGAGAAAAGCCGTTTGAATGGACGCCGCTTGAAGCAAGACCCAGAACCACATCCCCTTCGCCAACGGTGCTGCCGTCAATTACTCTGTCCCGTTCAACAGCACCAACACAAAAACCGGCCAGATCATAATCACCGTCTGAATACATCCCCGGCATTTCCGCAGTTTCACCACCAATGAGCGCTGCATTCGATTGGCGACACCCTTCTGCTATTCCGTCAATAATGGCCCTGCCAACGTCAATCGTAAGATGCCCGGTAGCATAATAATCAAGGAAAAAAAGCGGCTCCGCGCCCTGAACAATAAGATCATTGACGCACATAGCCACCAGATCAATACCAACTGTGTCATGTTTGCCGCTTTCAATGGCCACTTTTAATTTGGTTCCGACCCCGTCTGTGCCGGAAACAAGGATTGGGTCCTTAAAGCCGGCGGCTTTAAGATCGAAGAGGGCGCCAAACCCGCCGAGACCGGAAACACAACCTGATCGGCGCGTTGAGGCCGCAGCAGGTTTTATAGCATCAACAAGGGCATTGCCTGCGTCGATATCAACGCCGGCATCTTTGTAGCTGTAGGACTTATCCTGATTAGACAATTTTGAACTCATATCGTTGTGACTGTATATCAAACAGATATAAGCGTTGCAAAGCTAAAAGGCTATAAAAAAAACAGGCTTTTTTTAAATGGGTTACATGCAATATTACTGTCACAATGAATATCTATACTGCTTGCCATAGTGATGACATGATGCCATATTAGAGTTATGTTGATTTCAACATATATTGAGTATCAAAATTGAAAATAAAACCATACAATACAATTAGATATATATTATTTTTAATATTTTGGATTAGCAACTTAAATCTGGCATCGGCACAGAATTTTGCTGCAAATGATGATCGTGAAGCCCGTATTTATACTATTTATAACGTTGAGGTGGATGAAACCTCCAGAAATGTGACGACCGCACGTGATCGTGCAATTCAAAAAGGGCAGCGTGCGGCGTTAGAGCGTTTATTCAGGCGTATTATTCGCATTTCGGACCGTGAAAACCTTCCAAGCTTCACTGATCAGGAGATTCAGGAATTTATCAGCGGATTTGAAATTAACGATGAACGGCGTTCAAGCGTAAGGTATATCGCTTCGCTAATTGTTCATTTTAATCGTACCAAGATAAACGAGGTGCTTAGTTTTTATAAAATTCCCTTTGCAGAAACCCTGGGTACAGCGGTTAGTGTGCTTCCAGTTCTTGAAGAAGCTGGTGCCCTGATGCTATGGGAAAAAAATAATAAATGGCGTGAAGCGTGGCAGCAATATGATGTGATCAATAATCTTGTACCAATTGATACCCCAATGCCAACCCTTAAAAACAAGATGTACATAAGTGCGTTACAGGCGAAAAATGGTGATACAAATTCTATTGAAGCCTATATTAGGGAAAATACGCTTAATGACTTGATTATTGCAACCGCAACTGTGCGTAAGAATACAGCTACAGATGAGCTTGTGCTTGATATTCAACTGGACCGTAATAATCCTACCTTAGAAGAAGAGAATACGACAAAACGTTTAAGTGTAAGAATGCCGGCATATGATGAGAACGGCATATCCAATATAGATGCACTTTATCTGGCTGGTGTGGATGAAGCAACCGACTGGGTAGATGATTTGTGGAAGTCCAAAGTCTTGGTGAATTACGATTTTGCTTCAAAGATTAATGCCCGGGGGACGATTGGCAAAATGGAGGACTGGGTGGTTATCCAAAGGCAGCTTGGCAAAGTAAATTTGGTGCGTAACGTAAATTTGAAAAGTATCAGTATAAATAATGTCGATCTTGAAATCGAATTTGCAGGCGCACCTGAGCAATTGGCTTTATCCCTGGCACAACAGGGACTAATGCTAGAGCCAGGCACTGAAAATGAGGCATGGACTATCGGACTTAACGAATTGGCGGTAATCGAAAGTAGGGATTAATGAAGGCGGAGGCACAAAAAAGCCCCGAACAGCTATTACTTAACTGGCCGGTGCGGGAAATCTTTTCCGAAGAGGATTTTTTGCTATCTTCATCAAACGAAGAGGCGGTTCGCTGGATAGACAGCTGGCCGAATTGGCACCGGGGAGAAGAAGACTTTCATTGCTTGATCATATATGGTGCGGAGGGATGCGGTAAAACACATCTTGCCCATGTATGGCAAAAAATTTCGGATGCTAGGATTGTCCGGCTGCGGGATTTGATTACACTAAATTTCAGCGATGTTGATCAGTTTGTTTATATTATTGAAGATGTTGATAAAAATGAATTAGATGAAAAGCAGGCTGAATCATTGCTGCATCTTTATAACTGGTTAAAGGAACAGGGTGGTTTCTTACTGCTAACAGCGAGCAAAAGACCAAAGAAATGGGGTTTGAAGCTTGCAGATTTATCGTCAAGGCTATTGGCATCGGAAGCTGTAAGAATCAAATCGCCGGATGATGACCTGTTAAAGGCAGTGATAATTAAGCAATTTTCGGACCGCCAAATTATATTGTCTGACAAAGTGGTAAGTTATATTATAAAACATGCAGACAGATCATTTTCATTTGTCAGGGATTTGGTTAGGGAATTGGATATTTTATCCATGTCAGAAAAAAAGAAAATTACCGTCCCTATGGTCAAAAGGGTGCTGATAATGCTGGACGAGAAATAAATGAATGAAATGACAACGTTAGATCAATTTACAGCTACAGAGAAGCTCATTAATCGTGAGTTGTCATGGCTTTCATTCAATATGCGTGTGATGGAACAGTCATCCAATAAAGCTTATCCGCTTTTGGAAAGACTAAGGTTTCTTTCGATTTCAGGAAGCAATCTGGATGAATTTTATATGGTTCGTGTTGCCGGTCTGCGCGGATTAATGATGACCGGATCCAGTATGGTTAGTGACGATGGGCTTACGCCCGAAGAACAGCTGATCAAGATTAATGAATTTTCCGAAGAGCTTGTTGAAAAGCAGCAAATAGAATGTCGTGATCTTTTAGAAGAACTTCGGGAAAATAATTTAAATTTGCTTGAAAGCGATGCCCTTAGCAAAAAAGATAAAGATTGGCTTGAAACATACTTTCTTGAAAATGTGTTTCCTATTTTAACGCCACTTGCTATTGATCTGGCTCATCCGTTTCCATTTATTCCAAATCTTGGTTTTTCATTGATCATTGATCTGAAACGTGAAGAAGATGATAAATCTCTTTTGGCGCTGCTGCCGATCCCTACACAAACCAAAAGATTTATCAGGCTTCCTGATGATGGTGTACAAATCAGATTTATATCGCTTGAAAATGTCCTAAGGCTTTTTATCGGCCTTATTTTTCCCAATTATAAACTTATCAATGAAGGTATTTTTCGGATTATCCGTGATAGCGAATTGGAAGTGGAAGAAAAAGCGGAAGATCTCGTGCTGGTATTTGAAAGTGCATTGAAAAGACGGCGTCGTGGTAATGTGGTGCGACTTGAAGTTAATAAAACCATGCCAAAAAATCTTCGCCGCATTGTTCGTAAGGAGCTTGGGGTACGTAAGGATGAAATCATTGATGTTGATGGTATTTTAGGGCTGTCAGAGCTAAGTGATCTTATCGTTGAGGACAGAAAAGACCTTACATTTGAAAAATTTAGCCCGCGCTTCCCTCAGCGCGTAAAGGAATTCGGGGGGAATATTTTCGCGGCGATCAGTCAGAAAGATTTTGTTGTTCACCACCCGTTTGAAAGTTTTGATGTTGTTGTTAGTTTTATTCAGCAGGCAGCCCAGGACGAAAAGGTGCTGGCAATTAAGCAAACATTATACAGAACAGGTGACAACAGCCCCATTGTTGAAGCACTTATCAAGGCGGCTGAATCCGGTAAATCTGTGACCGCATTGGTGGAACTTAAGGCGCGTTTCGATGAAGCCAGAAACATTAAATGGGCACAGGATATGGAACGGGCCGGGGTTCAGGTTGTCTTCGGGTTTCTTGAACTTAAAACACACGCCAAAATTTCGGTTGTAATTCGTCGTGAAGAAGAAAAGTTAAAATCATATGTCCATTTTGGTACCGGAAACTATCATCCGCAAACAGCGAAAGTTTATACGGATATTTCCTTTTTTACGGATGATACTGATCTGGGTAATGATGCCGTGCACATTTTTAACTATTTAACCGGAAATACGGTTCCACAGTCCCTTAAGAAAGCAAAAATATCACCGTTTTTCATCAGGCCAACACTGATGGAACTTATTGATAAGGAAATTGAATTTGCAAAGGCCGGAAAACCGGCCAGTATTTGGGTTAAGTTGAATGCATTGGTTGACCCTATCATCATCGATAAACTTTATGAGGCATCCAATCACGGGGTACAAATAGATATGGTTGTCAGAGGAATCTGCTGTCTACGTGCTGGCGTAAAAGGTATGTCGGAAAATATTCGCGTTAAAAGTATTGTTGGAAGGTTCCTTGAGCATGCCCGTATTGTCTGTTTCGGCAATGGTTACAGATTGCCATCAAAAAAAACCAAGGTCTTCATATCATCGGCAGACTGGATGCCGCGAAATTTTGACCGGCGTGTTGAAATTCTCGTACCGCTCGAAAATCCCACTGTGCACTCGCAGGTACTGGATCAGATTATGGGGGCAAATATGAAAGACACAGCCCAGAGCTGGATACTAAACCCTGATGATCGGTACAAGAAGGTTGAAGCAATCGGTGAGCCGTTCTCAGCCCATAATTATTTCATGACAAACCCAAGTTTATCCGGTACTGGTAAAGCAATTAAAGAAGAAAACGATTAAAAAGTTGTAGGGACATACATTTGGGAAAATTTGCCGTAATTGACATTGGCTCTAACACTGTTCGTCTGGTTGTATATGAAAATAGGGAGCGTGCTCCTTATGTCGTTTTTAATGAAAAAGTCTTTTGTGGTCTTGGGCGTGGTGTTTCCGTAAATGGAATGATGATAAAAGTAGCAATGGATCTTGCTATTTCTACGCTTACACGGTTTTCAATGTTGCTTGCCAAGATGGAAATAAGGGATCCAAGAATAGTTGCGACATCGGCGGTCAGGGATGCAAAAAACGGACCTGATTTCATAAAAAAGGTAAAAAAAAGAACCGGTCTGGAAATTCAGATCATCGATGGGATTGAAGAAGCAAGGTTGTCAGGATGCGGCGTAATATGTGCTGTGCCGCACGCCAAGGGAATAGTCGGCGACCTTGGGGGTGGTAGTCTTGAACTGGCTTCAGTTGAAGAAAAGGAAGTTTCCAATGAAGTAACACTTCCGATTGGGCCGCTCAGACTACAGGACCGAAATGGGCGCTTGATTGATAACCCGAAAAGAAAAATAAAAAGCGAACTGGCGAAAGTAGATTGGTTAAAAGACGTAAAAGGATGTAAATTTTATGCGGTTGGCGGTTCCTGGCGGGCACTGGCACGAATTCATATGAAGGTCGTAGGATACCAACATATCAATATGCATAATTATGTTATTCCTGTTGATGAAATCACAGCATTGGCAAAACGGGTTTCCAAAATGAGCCTCATTGAGCTTGAGGAATATCGGCCATATATCGCTGACAAACGGGTTTCAATTATTTCGCTGGCATCGCTTACCCTATATAACCTGCTCAAGATCATAAAACCGTCAAAGTTCATTGTGTCGGCATTCGGTATCAGAGAGGGTGTTCTATATGATGAAATGGATGTAGATGTCAGAAAACAGGATCCTTTGATTGTCGGATGTCATCAGGTCGCCGAAATGACCGGGCGATTTCCGGAACATGGCAAAAGATTATATAACTGGATTAATCCATTATTTAAGGGCGAAACCACAGAACAGAAGCGGCTCCGTCTTGCTATTTGTATATTAAGTGATGTCGGCTGGCGTGGACACCCTGAATATCGTGCAGAAAAAGTTGTAGCCGAAGTTCTATATGGGCGCCTTGGCGGAATTAATCACTGGGGCGCGGGCCTTATTGCCATGGCACTTTATGTTTGTTATGGGGGGTCAAATAACAGGGTAAGGCAGGTTGAAATTGCAGAATCGCTCATAAATTATGATGATATGTATTACGCTAAAAAAATTGGCCTGGCACTTAGACTTGCGCAAAGATTATCTGCGGGAACATCAAAAGCGTTAAGACTGGCCGAGCTAAGTCCTACAAAAGACAGATTACTTCTAAATGTAAATCCTGAAAAATCCGATATTGTTAATGAAGTTGTAAAAAAACGCCACGTTGAACTTGCCGACTTTTTGGGGTTGGAAGGCGTCATTGACGACAGCTATATTTTTCAATTCTAAAACATTTAAGCATAAATCTACTTGTGCTGTTCAAACAGCCATTTGGCAGTGCTTATTGAACGATAGGCAACATCCCACGAATTATGACCAAAACCAGGAAGTTCTGTATATTTTACATCTGCGCCATACTCAAGCAAGGCACGGTATATATTTCTTGATCCATCAACATCAATAACATTGTCATCATCGCCATGATAAATCCAGATGGGCATATGCTTGATCTTTTGTGCGAGCGCGTCGTAAAGATTGGTATTGTCTGTTTTGAAGGCTGCATTAAACCTCGGAATAGGGACATCGCTGTTGTATCTTTCATCGTCGCTCAGAAAACCACAAATAACAAGTGCTGCAGCAAAACGATCCGGATATTTATAAGTTAATCGCCAAGCACCATAGCCGCCGTTTGAAAGTCCGGTAATATATACCCTGTTTTTATCAGTAGAAAATTCCTGCTCTGCAGCTTCAAGGGTCTTCATCGCAAATTCTGCGTCTTCATCCGTCCATCCAAGCGGCGGCCTAGCTTGCGGAAATACAATAATTGCAGGGTATCTTTCAGCATAACGTTTAACGGCATATCCTAAACCGACAGTTGTTTGGCTAAAACCATCCCAACCTTGTTCGCCTGCTCCGTGCAGAAACAAAATAACAGGCCATTCTTTACTATCATCATAATCATGTGGGACATAAATTTGATAGGTGCGGTCATACCCATTTAAAGGAAGGGAGCGTTCCAGAAATCCAGTTTCCTGAGCCGCCGCAGGAGCTGTAAAGAGGTATACAGCCAGAAAAAAATTTAGCGATAATTGTTTAAACATGGAATTCCTGCATACTTGTAACTCAATTAAACTCTTCTGAAGATTACATCTTTTAAACGGTTTCGTCCATATCAAGCTCGTCCACACGTCGATAGATGTCCTGCAATAAAGCTGTTCGTGCCTGTTCATAAGTATCAAATTCAAAAACTGCTCGATTGTCACCGATTAAAGGTTGCAACGTTATTTTTTCTCCGGGTGTCATGTTAATAATAACATAATAGGGGACAGCAGCGTCTGTTTTGTACCAATATTCGAATATCTGGCCAGTGGGTATGTCTTTTTTGCCGTCACGGAAAAGTGGATGAACATCCTTTTTGACAATCATTCTGTTGTCTTGGTTTGCAAAATGCTCGGCCTCTTTTCTTGATGTATAGTTTTTCTTATCTATAGGTACGCGGTTAAAGATCCTTGTGACAAAATTACCATCATTATATTCCTCAATAAAGACTGGTTTGAATACGTCATACGGCGATACCCAAGCTGAAACATTAACCAGCTTTTTCCAATTATTGCTCATTGTTGCCATCTTGGTTACTTATCGGAAAAACCACAATTTCCCCATTTTTAATGGCAAATGCTTCTTCTCCTTTTTTAATCGCAAGCGCGTCTTTACCAAATATATCATAGCGCCAACCTTTTAGAGCCTTAACATTTGAATGATCGTCCTCTGCGATTTTTTCCAGATCATCAACATTGGCGATTAGTTTAGGCGCGACATTTTCACGTTTGCACACAAGCTTGAGAAGAACTTTGAGGAGCTCCACAATCGGGTCGGTGTTATGCGATGGTGGGGGCCTTCTGGAAATGACGGGTAGTTGATCTTCCGGTAACGCCAGTGCTTCGTTGATAGCGTCAATGACGCTTTTTCCGCCTTTGCTGCTTGCAAAATTGGCTCCCAATCCCCGTATGCTGGTTAGTGCATTGGTATGCTGGGGCCTTACGGCGGAAAGTTCAAGAAGTACCTCATCCCGCATGATACGATTTCGCGGTAAATTACGGCTCTGCGCTTGATTTTCTCTCCACTGTGCTATTTTTCTTACGATGGCATTAAAGCGTCTGTTGTTATTACGGATTTTTATACGTTTCCAGGCATTTTCTGGTTGAATAATATAGGTTTCTTTATCAGTTAGTTCTTCAAGCTCTTCCTTAAGCCAGCTCTCGCGTCCTGATTTTTCAAGCTGAACTTTTAATTTTTTATATATGGTTCTAAGATGCGTAACATCACCTAGGGCATAGTCGATTTGTCTTTCCGTTAGTGGCCGCCTTGACCAATCCGTAAACCTCGTGCTTTTATCAAGCTGCTCATTACAAAGTGAAGTAACAAGTTTTTCATATCCGATACTATCACCGAAGCCACATACCATTGCGGCAATTTGAGAATCAAAAAGAGGGCTTGGTACCACGTTTGCCTGATTAACAAAAATTTCTATATCTTGTTTGGCAGCATGAAAGACTTTGACCACATTTTCATTTTCCATCAGATCATAAAAAGGCTTTAAATCCAGCCCATCAGACAGCGTATCAATTGCGTGATATTCGTTATCATCGGCAATCTGAATCAGGCAAAGTTTTGAATAGTAGGTTTTATCACGCAGGAATTCAGTATCAACGGTGACATAGTCGGATTTTGAAAGACGTTCACACAACGCCTTTAAGTCGTTATTTGATGTAATTACACTCATATATACCCTTATTATACTGGCTCAAATTAAAGATTAACTTGACAAAGCGACAATAAAGCACAAAAAGACACTAAATTAAATCTGAATATTAAAAAAGATGTTGAAAGAATATGCACGAATATAGATCTCATAACTGTAATGAGCTCCGCGCCAGCCATGTTGGTGATGAGGCGCGTCTATCTGGTTGGGTGCACCGTAAGCGCGATCATGGTGGCCTTCTATTTATTGATCTACGTGATCACTATGGTATCACGCAATGTGTTTTTGATAGCGATTTTAAGGAAATTTTTGAACTTGCCGAAAATGTCCGGGCAGAAAGCGTTATCCGTGTAGAAGGCGAAGTGATTAAACGTGATGCAGAAGCAATAAATCCGGAACTCCCAACTGGGGAAGTGGAAATTCTGGTTAAAAAAGTCGACCTGCTTAATGCGGCTGAAGAGCTTCCGATGCCTGTTTTTGGTGATCAGGAATACCCGGAAGATATTCGTCTTAAGTATCGTTTTCTTGATTTGCGACGCGAACGTATCCATAAAAATATTGTCCTGCGGTCAGATATTATATCAAGCATTCGTCGCCGTATGGTTGATCAGGGCTTTAAGGAATTTCAAACTCCAATCCTTACCGCATCATCACCGGAAGGGGCACGAGATTTTCTTGTGCCAAGCCGTTTGCATCCTGGCAAATTTTATGCTCTGCCACAGGCACCGCAACAATTCAAGCAGCTTTTAATGATTGCAGGCTTTGACCGTTATTTTCAGATTGCGCCATGTTTTCGTGATGAAGACGCCCGCGCAGACCGCAGCCCTGGTGAATTTTATCAGCTTGATATGGAAATGTCCTATGTAACTCAGGATGATGTATTTGCGGCAATTGAACCGGTCATGCAAGGTGTATTTGAGGAATTCTCAGACAAGAAAGTAACCCAGGCACCATTTCCGCGCATTACTTTTAAAGATGCAATGTTGAAATATGGATCAGACAAGCCTGATCTTCGCAATCCAATTGAAATTTGTGATGTGACAGAAGTATTTGATGGTTCCGGTTTTGGTATCTTTGCAGGAGCCATTAAAAATGGTGCTGTAGTACGCGCTATCCCCGCGCCAGGGGCAGGGGGCAGCCAGGCACGATCATTTTTTGATAAAATGAACGACTGGGCAAGGTCCGAAGGATATGCAGGGCTTGGTTACATTCGTTTCAAGGATGGTGAAGCCATGGGGCCAATTGCCAAAAACCTTGATGAAGAACGTATTGCCAAACTTATGGATATTGCCGGCCTGGAGGGAAATGATGGCGTGTTCTTTAGTTGTGGCAAGGATGAAGATGCGGCAAAACTGGCTGGACATGCACGTACCAAGGTTGGTGAAGATCTGGAACTAATCATTAAGGATGAATTTAAATTCTGCTGGATTGTTGATTTTCCAATGTATGAATATGACGAAGTTGAAAAGAAGTTGGATTTTAGCCATAACCCGTTTTCCATGCCACAGGGGGGGCTTGAAGCCCTTAATACAATGGATCCCGTAGATATACTGGGCTACCAATATGACATTGTTTGTAACGGCATTGAACTGTCATCCGGGGCAATCAGAAATCATGTGCCGGAAATAATGTACAAGGCTTTTGAAATTGCGGGACATGGCCCTGAAATTGTTGAAGAACGCTTTGCCGGTATGCTTAATGCACTAAAGTATGGAGCACCACCCCATGGTGGTATTGCACCGGGTATTGACCGTATTGTTATGTTGCTTGCTGACGAGCCAAATATCCGCGAGGTTATTGTTTTTCCGATGAATCAGAAAGCTGAAGATCTGATGATGAATGCGCCGAGTGAAGTTGAAATGAAACAGCTTCGTGAGTTACATCTAAGAACAGTGGTGCCTGATCAGAAAACGGAAAATTGACATTAAAATAAAAAGGCACGGTTCATTTGAACTATGCCTTTTTTGATATTGCCAAATAAATAATTTTGTCAGGCTTGGATATCTATCTTGTTGCCAACACTTGGCCCCGTATCTGCCTCGACGGCTTTACGTTCATTGATAGAATCTTCAATTTTTCCTTCTTCGGCGTCTTTCGCAATAGCGGCATTTTCTTGACTACCACTACGTCCGGCATCGATCTGTATCTGCGAAGAGGCGGCACTTGCTGCTGCAATATCAACCATATTTATTCCTTACCTAATATAACTCAAACCAAGTTATCAATTATATTTTAACAATTTATTAATTATTTGATTGCTTTTTATATATTTAAATTTCCTGTATTATATTAAGGATTTATAATATATCAATGGTATGATACTTTATTTTGATGATGAACTGTAAGACATGCTGTTAAGACAAAAATTTATGAACCGGATATTTATACTTCTTTTTCCTGTACTATTGTTGTCAGCCTGCGGCGGCGGTGGTGACTTTGCTCCAAATTACGATGAAAATGCCATGCCGCGAGAGCGCCGTGTAGACGGCGAACTTGCATTCTCAAGCCCGTCTCTTATGAAGATGGCAGAAAGTTTCAGAATAGCTGGCGACTATACCAATGCAATACGCCTTTATCAACGTGCAGCAAATGAAAGTCCCCGGCATGTGACATCACGGGTAGCACTTGGTCAAATATATCAGAGACTTGGTGCGACTGATGGTGCAATTACCTATTATCAGCAGGTTCTAGCACTTGAACCCGATAATGCAGAAGCACAGCTCGGATTGGGACAGATGATGGTTCAAAAAAACCGTTCATTAGAAGCGATTGAGTATCTTGAAGCTGCGGCAGAAAAATCACCAGACAATTTCCGGATATATAACAGTATTGGCCTGGCCTATGACCTGGAAGGACTTCATGAACAGGCACAAAATGCGTATGGACGTGGACTTTCCATAAGCCCGGATCACATTTCACTTTTGAATAATCTGGCATTGTCTTTGGCATTTCAGGATGAATTTGCGCCTTCAATTCAACTGCTCAGCAAGGCAATTAATCTTGATTACAGCCAGACGACAGCTCAGCAAAACCTGGTTATGGTTTATGCTCTTTCCGGTGAGGAGGAAGCCGCCCGTACCATGGCAAGTACATTGCAAACACCAGAAGAAATTGACGCAAATATGAAGCGTTATGCATGGTTAAGGGGGCTTTCCAGCAAGAAAAGGGCACAGGCAATATTTCTTAACGTGTCATCCTTTCCGGATGATATGATTGATCAGGCCACCGTTCAGTCAGAAGAGCCGAAAACGCCATCAGTTGTTTCTATTGATCCAAAGCGTCAGATGCTGGAAGATATCTTAAATTCTGAAGATGATGACATGCAGACCCCGGATATCACGGAACCTCAAAATATGGAGATTACCTCAAATGTTGAAAGTGAGGGAGCACTTTTGCAGCAAGAGGAAACATATGTTATGGAGCCTGAGGAAATGGCAATCGTACCGGATCTGACACCGCTTGAATATTACCAGTTACAACTGGGTTCTTACTTTAGCGAGGACGATGTTAATACAGACTGGCAAAGACTAAAAAAACTGGCACCTGAGCTTCTGAATGATCGCCCGATCGAGATAAGCGAAGTTACAACGGCAGACAATCGGACCAGATATCGGCTTATTTTTGGGGAATATGATAATTTTAACGCGGCCCAGGATAGTTGTCTGGCGCTGCAAAACAGACAAATACCATGTCTGGTACGGCAAAAATCAAATTCGGTAAATTAATCAATCGTATAATATAGAATGAATTGGGACGCTCATTAGAACGTTCAGAGATTACAAATGGATAAACAAAATTTAAAATCATTTATTGGTCTTCGCAAAGAAAGTTGCAATAGCATGGCCGAATTAAGAACAGAGATTGACTTGCTTGATCGCACGATTGTGGATTTAATAAGCCTGAGACAGAGTTTTATGGATCAGGCGGCCCAAATCAAAAAAGATCGACACAGAGTACGTGACGAAGACCGTATTAAAGATGTGGTGAATAAAGTTGGTAACTACGCCAAAGAGGCGGGGACTGATCCAGATCTGGTCTGTGATCTTTATCGTAAAATGATTGAGTGGTCGATTAATTACGAAATGAAGCAATTTGACAAGCTAAACCGGATTTAAATCAGCTTTGACAAAAACCTGTGTTAATTTTTCTTAATCGCAGTTCAGAAACCAAATCGCAGGCTTTCTGTTTAAAAGGAAGCTCAATGATGCTTAGTGGTTTATCGCTGTAATATTCTTTTAGACCGGAAAATATATCTCTTAACCCGCCATAAACAAGAATGGTGAGAAGGGGGATAAAACTAAAGCCTATTATTTGTAGGAAAATTTCCATTTGCTGCTCCATATAAAATTGTTCTTTATATGTTCTAATATTGCCGCATGTTCTTGTCAAGAACAAAAAAGAACAAAAGTAGAATAAATAAATTTCTAAATAATTATGATGTTGAATGGTTAATACAAAATACGTATAGTTTTTTAACATTCTAAGCAAACGGAGTCTTAAGTATGAACGTTCATTTGATTTTTAAAAAAATAGCCGTTTGGGGCGTGAATTTAGTCACGTTGCTGGTATTATCAATATCACTTTCCTATGCGCAAAATTCACCACTTGCAGTAAAGGGGGATCAGGAAAAATTTGGTAATTTACAAGTCGTTAGCCAGTATGGGCATGTTGTTTTTGCGGATCAGCCAGATAAAGCAACCATCGGTATGCTGAATGATCAGGGTATAAGCATGGTAATCAATATCCGCGGCGAAGCAGAAGATGAAGGTTATGATGAACGCAAAGCTGTGGAAGAACAGGGGATTCCCTTTATTCAAATACCCTACATGAAAGGTCGGGACATTAATCCAGATGCTTTAGAAGAGATACTTGGACTTATCGATATGACCGGTAAAAATGGAAACAAAATTATGCTGCATTGCACTCATTCACAGCGCGCCGGTTCCGTTTTAGGGGCGGCACTTGTAAAAGCCGGTCATTCCCGTGAAGAAGCAAATGCGATTGCCAAAGACGCCGGAATGAGAAGTGAATTTATTACGAAAATTCACAATGATTATCTCGATACTCTTAATTAACTCGGAAAGTGGATGATGAAACTGCGAATTTTAGTATTTATTCTGACTTCAATGCTGGTTTCAGGCATTGCAAGTGGGCAGCATATGCCCGATTTAACAAGTGAAGGAAATCAGTCACCGATAGGGAACTTGGAGAAAACACCAATGCTTGGCCACGTGGTATATAGTCGTCAGCCGGATGCTGCAACCATTGCGAAGTTAAAAGACGAAGGGTTCACAATGGTATTAAGCGTCAGGTATGATGATGAACCGGTGGGGTTTGATTCACATAAAGAAGTCGAAAAACATGGCTTGGCATTTCAGCAAATCTCATTTTACAAAGGCAGCATCAATGATATGCCGCGTGCTGTTGACCCCGAAGCAATTGATGAAATAAGTAAACTTTTAAACGCTACGGCTAACGGGGGTGGGAAATTGCTGCTCCATTGTGAATCCGGTCAGCGTGCGGCCGGTGCGCTTGCCGCCGTCCTATACAAGGATCATGGATATACAAAAGAAGATGCAATCGGATATGCAGAAAAAGCAGGAATGACCAGTACGAATGTTGCGGCGGCTCTGGATGCTTATTTTAACAGTCTGGAACGATGATGAAAAAAAATAATATATGGGTTATTTTAACGGTCCTGTTTGCACTGATTAATAGTGCTGTCTGGGCTCAATCCATTGAGCTTACGGCTGCAGATCGTACCAGGCAAGGAACACATCAGCCATTTGGAAATCTTGAAATTACCCCTCACTTCGGTAATGTGGTTTACGCTGCACAACCGGATGAAGAAACGGTAAAAATGTTTAAAGAACAAGGGTTTGATCTTGTTATAAATATTAGAGAATTGAATGAAGATATCGGTTTTGATGAAAAGAAACTGGTTGAGGATCAAGGCATAACCTATAAGCAGATACCCTATCTCACAGCACCCACATTT
>JAUILB010000223.1 GCA_030432815.1 Alphaproteobacteria bacterium
ACTCTTGACATTTTAGAAAAAACACTTACTTTGTGTTTCAAAGTACTTTATAACAATAAATGGAAAAGATATTATGAGCACTAAATTTAATAAAAATATTGAAACCGCGGCAGACGACCTCGCTTTAATCCGCCGTATGATGGAAGCTGGCCGCCGCCGCGCAGGCATAGATGGCAGTCATATGATTATTTGGGGTGCGTTGATGATGATCGGCTTTTTCTCCCAATACGCATCAGTAGTGGGGCACATACCGGATACAATTCTTGGCATATGGCTTCCTATATTGGTAATTGGGAATGCTTTATCTATTTATGTAGGTAAAAAACACAAAAAAAATTCAAACAGTGATAATTTATCTCTTGAAGCTTATAGCTCAGCTTGGATGACAATCGGTATCGGAGCTATTATCTATTTTGCAGTGTCACTTCTTACCGGGGCGTTTGATCCAAAAACCATGACGCTTATTTCTGCAGCTTTGTTTGGCGGGGCCTATTTTATCATTGCTCGCATCACAAGAATAAAATCGCTTTATTTAGTCGTAATTGGATGGTGGGTTGTGCTCTCCTATTTCAGTATGCCCATCCCTTTTGATCACGAAAGTCTGCTGATTATGGCCATGGTGAGTGCGGTTCTGATCCTTCTGCCGGGCCAGATGATGAGACGCGCACAACATATCCCCCTTCCTGATAATGAGGAATAATTATGGCCGGATTTGATTACCGCGCACTTGATAATATAATACATTCACGGGTACGCCTTGCCATTATGTCTTACCTGATGACGGCAAAATCAGCCGATTTTAATGAGCTTAAAAGCCAGCTGAACCTGTCAGATGGAAATTTATCTACTCACCTGACCAAACTGGAAACCATCGACTATATTAAGCTGGAAAAAAAGTTTGTTGGCAAAAAGCCTCTTACCACTGTAACAATAACGACTAAGGGCAATAACGCTTTTAAAACATATATAGAACAGCTTAGTACACTGATCGAAAAAAAATAACCATTTCAGAAAAGTATGTATGTATCAATGAGTAATTATGCAGTTTCACAAACCTGGACAAAACCAATTACTGCGCCGGAACATATTCCCCACTCGGCGGATGTAGTTATCATCGGGGGCGGCATAGTCGGGGTCACCACGGCATATTTCCTTGCCAAAAATGGTATTAAAGTTGTGCTTTGTGAAAAAGGACATATTGCCGGGGAACAATCAGGCCGTAACTGGGGCTGGGTGCGCAAACAATGTCGTGATGAACGCGAACTTCCCATGATGATTAAAAGCATGGAAATATGGCGGCAACTTGAATCCGAAATTGGCGAAAATGTCGGTTTCAATGAAACCGGATGCATTTATGCCACCGATAGTGAAAAGGAACTTGAAAAATTTGAACGCTGGCTTCCAACCGCGCGTAAATACGGGCTTGATACCCGCATGTTATCAGCCAAAGAACTGGAAAATCATGTAAAAGATGCAACCGCGGATTGGGTCGGCGCACTGCATACACCAAGTGATGGGCGCGCAGAACCCCATAAAGCTGCTCCTGCCATTGCACGCGCCGCTGCGCGGGTGGGTGCCACCATTTTGACCGGCACGGCTGTACGCGGCATTGAAACCACTACCGGGCGCGTAACTGCCGCCGTGACGGAACACGGTATAATAAAAACGGATCAGGTATTATGTGCTGGTGGTGCTTGGACATCCATGTTTTGCAGATCCCTCGGTATAAACCTTCCGCAGCTTAAGGTAAAAGGCACCGTTGTGCGTACGCCCCCCATTGATAAAGTCTTTGACGGGGAACTTTACGGTGGGAAACTGGGAATAAGAAGGCGCGAAGACGGCGGGTATACCATTGCAAGCGAAAATTACATGAACCATGCCGTTACCCCATCAACTTTTCGCTTTATGTTTAAGTTTTTCCCGGCCCTGATGGATAACTTTTCTATAATGCGGCTATCAGTTGGACGGGACTTTTTTAATGAGCTGCGAACGCCCACAAATTGGCCATTGAATCTGCCCTCACCATTTGAAAAATGCCGGGTATTAAACCCTGATCCCGATCAAAAAATAATTGCATCCATAAATAAGGATTTTGGAAATCTGTTTCCCGGTTTCAGGGATATCGAATTTGTGGAAAGCTGGGCTGGCATGATCGAAACGACACCAGACGTCGTGCCCGTAATAGAAGAAAACCGGAAAATACCCGGGTTTTACATCGCAACCGGTTTCAGTGGACATGGTTTCGGCATTGGCCCCGGTGCGGGCTATGCGATTGCAGGATTAATGTCAGGAAAAGACAGCGGCATTGATCTTTCGGCATTTAAACTTGATCGTTTTTTTGACGGAAGCAAAATGATACTGAATAAACAGGTTTAAGAACCGGAATTTGGTTCAAACCTAATTTCAATATTCGGTTTTATATTCAGACATTGAACAACAACGCAGCTTTTTTCGGGCTTACCTCATACAACATTCTAAGCGGCACCTGACTTGGTAAAAGTTTGACGATTTTTTCCGCCTTTTTTCTATCAGTTTTTCACGCGAATAGTTCATGACACGTTTCCTCATAAAATAGTGTTTAATTTATACCATCATTGTTCAATCAACCCAAAATTGACTAAAGCCATAATTTGGCGGTAAGATTAAACTTCATATTCATGAAATCAGGGAGGCCCAAATGACCATCAAAAGACGCGATTTTACAAAAATGCTTGGAGCAGCCGCATTAACGCCCGCTCTTATATCCAATGCACACGCGGCCAACACATGGTCATTTGAAGCCAATGTGTGCGAATGTTGCAGCTGTGAAATCCCCTGCCCGTGTAATTTTGGGCTGGCGACAAAAATGCAATGTGATGGCAACCGCCTTATCGAAATATATAAAGGCAGCATCGGTGAACATAACCTTGCCGGTATCCGTTTTGTGGTTGTTTTTGAAATGGGTGTCTGGTCACGTATTTATGTCGATGAAGCGCTTACCGAAGCACAGCGTGCTGCGTTTGATGAAATTTTTCCAATTGCTTTTGCGGGTTTTGCCAATCAGGCCCTTTCCATTGAAACGGTTCCAATAAGTGTCACGCGTGAAGATTTGATTGTTAAATTCCAAACTCCGGCGTCACAGGTTGAAATGAGCCCGATCCGCGGCCGTGATGGTGGTTTGATCACAGTAGATGGTCTTCCTAACAATGCGTTTTATGACTATGTGCAATACCAGTCAGTGGTTCACACTCATGATGGGCCGGAACACAACTGGTCACATAAAGGCACAAATGGTTTTACATCGCGTATGATTGCCGCCGGATAAATCAGCGTTAAATAAAACAAGTATTCAGGTTATCAGATTAAACATATCTTTATCAGATGCTATGTAAGCTTTTGATATTTCCTCCTTTTTATCTACACACAAATCTACCTATGGTTTGTTATATTATATTATAATGGTTCTAAGAAATAATATAACTTGCAATATATAAGATATTTTTCTTAATATAGAATCATTCTAAACTAGATTCGGAGGGAGATATGATCAAAAAAACTTTACCTTTAGTAGTAGCACTATCATTGGGCATGGCTGCCCTGACCAGTTCATGCACCAATGCGCAGGATGAAGAAACTGCAAATACCAAAACACAGGATACAATGATGGAAAAACAAGAAATCACCAATGATCATTGGTGGCCAAACCGCCTGGATCTGGCACCATTACGCCAACATTCTGAAAAATCCGACCCTATGGGAAATGATTATAATTATGCGGAAGAATTTAAAAGTCTCGACCTTGATATGGTTAAAAAGGATATCGAAGAATTAATGACAACCTCACAGGACTGGTGGCCAGCGGATTATGGTCATTATGGTCCGCTTTTTATTCGTATGGCATGGCACAGTGCCGGAACCTACAGAACCCATGATGGGCGCGGCGGTGCCGGTGGAGGAATGCAGCGATTTGCCCCGCTTAATAGCTGGCCGGATAATGCTAATCTGGATAAGGCACGCCGCCTTCTCTGGCCGATCAAACAAAAATACGGCCGAAAACTATCATGGGCAGATTTAATGGTCCTTACCGGAAATGTCGCAATGGAATCAATGGGTTTTAAAACACTTGGTTTTGCCGGTGGCCGTGTGGATCAATGGGAAGCAGAAGATATTTACTGGGGTCCTGAAGGCGAATGGCTTGCCGATCAGCGCTATAGCGGCGACCGTGATCTTGAAAAGCCCCTCGCCGCTGTTCAGATGGGGCTTATTTATGTGAACCCGGAAGGCCCAAACGGTAACCCTGATCCATTGCTTGCAGCACATGATATTCGTGAAACCTTTGGCCGCATGGCAATGAACGATGAAGAAACCGTTGCCTTGATTGCTGGCGGGCATACTTTCGGCAAAACCCATGGTGCGGCTGATCCTTCAAGATATGTTGGACCGGAGCCCGAAGCAGCTGGTGTTGAGGAACAAGGCCTTGGTTGGAAAAACACATATGGTACCGGCAAAGGTAGTGATACCATAACCAGTGGACTTGAAGGTGCCTGGACATCTGCACCGGCACAGTGGACCCATATGTTTCTGACAAATTTGTTCACGTTTGACTGGGTACAAACCAAAAGTCCCGCTGGCGCCACACAATGGATACCCAGTGATGAAAGCGCACAAAACATGGTACCGGATGCACATGATCCTGATAAATTCCATGCACCGATTATGCTGACAACAGACCTTGCACTAAAATTTGACCCTGAGTACCGGAAAATTTCAGAACGCTTCCTGAATGATCCGGCAGAATTTGAGCTTGCATTTGCGAAAGCATGGTACAAATTAACCCATCGTGATATGGGACCAAGGTCCCGTTATCTGGGATCTATGACACCGGACATGGAAATGTTATGGCAGGATCCGGTTCCGGCAGTTGACCATGAACTTGTAAATGACAGTGATATTGCCGATCTTAAGGCTACTATTCTGTCATCCGGTCTGGGTGTATCAGAACTCGTCAGGACAGCCTGGGCATCGGCATCCACATTCCGTGGCACCGATATGCGTGGTGGTGCAAATGGCGCACGTATTCGTCTTGCCCCGCAAATGGATT
>JAUILB010000224.1 GCA_030432815.1 Alphaproteobacteria bacterium
TTCCTGAATAACCATATTCGGAACCCTGTCACTTATTTCGGCATAAATATCCTTCACTTCATTCAAGCTATTGGTTTTATATGCTTTTTTAATTTCATCACCAAATTCTGTGTTTTGTTCGGATGGCTTAAAAATACAGGGAAAATTAAAATGTGCTGCTCCATCGATCAGCCCAGGGGCACTTATCTTTAACGTGCGCGGATAGCGAATACCCGATTTTTCCGCCATAGCCAACACACCATTTTTATTCATTAAGCTCATCAGCATTTTATGATCAGGTAATGTAAAGCGGTAATATTTTAAAAGTTCATCGCGGTGTTCGGAAATTGTGCGCAGGCTTTTTTCCATAGTGATAAACAGCACCGGATTCTCAGTAAAACGATGCCTAAGTTCAATCAAGTCATGGATAAGCGTATCGCCTTCCAAATCACGAATGATGATTTTTTTAGCGGAATTTGTTTTGCCACTAGGTTTTTTGAAATCCTTATCAACGGCAAATACCGGCACGCCTTCTTTTGATAACCACCGTGTCACGCCAAGGCCATTAATATCAAGACCAACAACAACGGCCGGTATAGTGTGATTTGAATTCATGTGTCCGTTCTTCAGCTTTTAATTATTTTTATGACGGCTGCCTGCCAATTACTGGCATTGATATCACATAAATCCTTAATTTTTTTACAATCAAGTACCGAATTCTTTGGCCGTTTTGATGCTGTGGGATATTCTTCCGAAGTTATACCTTTTACAAAAACCCGTTTTTGCAATTTTCCGGACTCGTAAGCTATTTTAAATATATATTTCGCGAAATCCATCCATGACGTTATCTGATCACCGGTATAATGAAAAATTTCCTGCCTGAATTTGTCTTTGTTTCTGATAATCGTGTAAATCGCATCGGCAATATCACCGGCATATGTTGGTGCCCCCATCTGATCAGCCACAATATTCAAGCGGTCCTTCTGTGCCCCCAGCTGCATCATGGTTTTTAAAAAATTTTTCCCATATTCGCTAAAAACCCAACTGGTTCTCAGGATTATATAATGCGCATCACTACGTATTATTGCCTGCTCTCCTTCTGCTTTTGATTTTCCGTAAATATTTATGGGGTTGACCGGATCTGTTTCCTTGTAAGGCAGGGTAGCCTCACCATCAAAAACATAATCCGTTGAAATATGGACAAAAAAAGCACCATTATCCTTACAGGCTTCCACCAGCAATTTTGGACCAAGCGCATTAACTGCCCTTGCATCGTCTTCTTCAATTTCTGCCTTATCAACAGCCGTGTAAGCGGCAGCATTAATAACCACATCAGGCTTATATTCCGAAAAAGCATTATTTATGCTGCTGATTGAAGTTATATTGAGTTTATCTGACCCCAATGCAATCAGATCAATATCAGAAGGTGCCCGCACCTGAAGTGACCGACCAACCTGACCATTTGCCCCAGTAAGCAGCACCTTCATTTGTTTGCTACCATTACTTAAGACCCTCCCGTTTCCTGCATATTTATACAAGAAATATCAATTTTCACTAATAAAAAAATAAAGCAGTGATAGAAAGCCAGTTATTGCTTGGCTTTTTTAAGAAGATATTTTGCCAGATTTTGATCATGAATGATAAGTGCAGGACCATCGGAACTATCCGGAATTTCATAAAGCCTGTTGGCCTTGGTTTCATTAACTTCCGAATAATGAATAATACCGTGACGCCCTTTATCCGCAATGACTTTCTCGATAAGTTCTTTGGATATTTTCTTTGTATCTTCAGAAAAAGCATATGTAAGTGCAGTATCACAAATAATGTTAATTAATCGTGGAATACCACGGCTTGCCATATAGATATATGTACACGCTTCATCAGAAAAAAGTTTTTCTTCACAGCCCGCTACTTTTAACCTGTGTTCGATATAAGCTGCAACTTCTTCGAGGTTAAATGGTTTTAAATAAAAATCAGAAGAGATTCTCTGCGAAAATTGTACAAGTTCCGGCCGCTGCAACAAATCCTTAAGTTGCGGTTGGCCAACAAGAATAAGCTGCAGGAGCTGATGTTTATCCGCATTAATATTGGAAAGCATACGAAGCTGTTCCAATGTTTTAGTGCCCAGATTTTGCGCTTCATCAACGATTAGAACGGTTCTTCGGCCTCGCCCATATTCTGCAATCAGATATTTTTGAAACTGGTCAAATAATTTCACTGCGGACACTTCATCAAATGGCTGGTCAAACGCAAGAAGCACCCATTGAAGAAGATCCCCTTTGTCATCCTGGACATTCGAAATCAACCCAACGTTCAATTCTTCACTCATATTATTAAGCAAATGGCGAATTAATGTTGTCTTTCCACACCCTACTTCACCAGTAATCACCGTAAAGCCGGCCTGATTTAAGATACCGTATTCAAGCATACTGAACGCAAGCGAATGATTATGGCCCCAATAAAGATAATCGGGGTCAGGAAGTATCGAAAATGGTTTTTCTGTCAGTCCAAAAAATTCGTTATACATATTCTACTACTTAGGCTTTATCAGCTTTGAGTATTAAGATCAGCAAGCAAATTTCTTACTTCTTCAATTTGCTCGAAAGGCTGTGTTTCGGAAATCCTTACGATTTCTTCAAACTCGCGTTTTGCTGCCTCAGTCCTCTCCCCTGCCATGTAACTCATACCAAGATGATATCTGAATATTGCCATGTTTGGCATTTGTTCAACAACATCCTGCAATAATGACGTCGCAGCCTGTATATCACCAACTTTATAATAAATCCATCCAAGAGTGTCTTTAAAATGTGGTACTGATGACTGACGGAAACGTGCCGCGAGATCCTGTGCACGCTGCATACTGGCTTCATCACTTCGATGCTCAGAAAGCAAACTCGCTAAATTATTGATCACGACATCATTTATATTATCCTGCGCAATCAGATCTTCATAAATACTTATAGCCATTTCATAATCTTCTTCGCGCTCATAAATTCCAGCTTTTACAAGGCTTAATCCAACTTTGTTAGTTGCCGCGGCAATACCTTCATCAACAGTTGCAAGTGCCGATGAAAGATCATCCTGGCTTGCATAATAACTGACCAGATTGATGTAGGCAGCACTGTTCTCAGGATCCACCGATTTAGCTTTTTCAAAAGAAGCAACGGCAAGATCATTTTCGCCAACATTTAATTGCACCTGGCCTAATAAAATTTGGGCCTGATAATTATTTTCATTGTCCTGCAGAATGCTTTCAAGAAATTCTTTTGCTTCATCTGCCTTACCGGCGCGCATATAACTTCCGATAAGCGACGCCAGGGAACCTGACGCTCTTTCCCCTGATTGGTAAGCACTACGAAATGCAGCAATACTTTCTTCATAATTTTGCTGACCACTAAGGGCAAGACCTTCTATTTGAGTGGCTGTCACCCCTTCGCTATCCAGTTCCCGTATAACATCTGCGACCTGCTGCGCACCAATCCAGTTTTGCCGCATTAAACGGATACGTGCCAACATCTGCAGCAATTCAATATTAGTCGGCTGCACATCAAGTACGCTGGTTATCACGTCTTCCGCGCGCGGAATAGCGGACTGTTTAATAAGGAAATTTGCATAGGCTACAGCCATATCTGCGCTGTTTTTGCTAAATCTAAGTGCATCTGCCAATGTATCATCGGCTAGCTCAATAGATCCCGTTAATTCATAAGCGCGCGAAAGTAATAATGCTGCTCTTCCTGAATCTGGTTTTTCACTTAATACGATACGTAGATCCTGTATCGCGTTATCATATCTTTCCGCTGCAATATTAAGAGAACCACGAATTTCAAGTGCAATTATGTTTGCATTATCAATTTCAAGTATTTCTTCTACAATTCTGGCCGCTTCTTCATTACGTCCTTCTGCCATTGCAAGCTCGCCTAGACGACCTCGTGCTGTTAGACCATCTTCCGAGCTTCCCGCTCTGTCAACAATTCTGCTTAATACCTCTACGGCACGTTCACGCTTATTACTGGTAAGATAAAATTCTGCCAGTGCAAGTTCATACCTTACAACATCGGTTCCTCGTTGAATGAGAGAATTCAGTTCAGCTTCCGCTGCATCGCCCCCTCTATATGTATTTAAAAAACGGACAACATCGATACTTTTTTCATAGTTGGCTGGATCCATTGCCGCTATATTACGAACCTCTGCTTCTGCGGCATCAACATTGTTATGTTTTACATAAAACCGTACCAGACCAGCTCTTAAATCTTCATCATCCGGGAAAGCTGTTATCAGGCGATTATAATATTCTTCTGCGCTCGGCAGGTCATTCTTAGCTTCAAAGATCATAATGCTAATAAGCATAAGGTCCTTATTCTGACCAATATCTTCGCTGCTTTGGTTTATAAATGCCAGAGCGCCATCATAATCACGCCTGCTGAACCTTTCTGCAGCCAAAATCTGAACCGCATTCAGATTACCGGGCTCAAGTTCCAAGGCACGATTAGCCGCCGCAATCGCATTTTCCGTATCGCCCAGTTTTAGTAACACCGCTGCTCTTAATGCCTGCACTTCCGGATGCTGATTATCAACCAGTAGCATTGCATCGCTTATTTCAACAGCACGGTCCAGCTGGTCAACCATCATCATAAGTTTACCAAGGCGTACGTTTGCATCAATATTTGTTGGTTCCAACTCAATTATTCTGTTCAGTACCGAATTAAGGTTCATCCATGCTTTTTCTTCTTCTTCAATAATCGAGAGCCCCTGCCATGCAGGTACAAATGATTCATCAATCTGAAGCGCGTTGCGGAATTCAATCTTTGCCTTGACGAAATCTTCTTCCTCAAGAAGTTCCATACCATTCTCGTAATGATCCTGTTTCATTTCTTCCGGAGAACTACAGGCGGATATAACCAAAAATATTGCAGGAAAAAGCAAAATTTTTATGAGGCTTATCGTCTTGGCAATATAACTTGTTTTAGTCATCTGATTGATCCATTTTCATCATTATTTACTTATTGCGGCAGATAGCTTGAAAGTGTCGGGGAAATCAAATTGATAAAATTTTGCAACCT
>JAUILB010000225.1 GCA_030432815.1 Alphaproteobacteria bacterium
TGTGATGAAGGACTTCATAATTGCCCATCTTCATGGTAGCGCACCACAAATTGCCGCTGAAATAGGACGTAAGGCTGTACCGGGTACTTTTCAGCCATCATTTTATGATCTGGATGAACTTATTCAGGAAATACCGAATGATGTATATGCCTAATATACTTTTATCCATTTTTTAGTTTTTTTGCGACTACCGGTGCAAAATAGGTCCAGATACCACTTGCACCCGCCCGTTTGAAGGCAAGTAAACTTTCCATCATTGCTTTATCATGATCGAGCCATCCGTTCATTGCGGCTGCTTTGATCATCGCGTATTCTCCGCTTACCTGATAAACAAATGTTGGTATTTGAAGTTCTCTGTTCACGCGATCAATAATATCCAAATAAGGCATGCCGGGTTTAATAATTACACTATCCGCCCCTTCATCAATATCCATAATTACTTCCCGGATCGCTTCATTACTATTGCCAGGATCCATCTGATATGTTTCCTTGCCCCCTTGTAAGTTTGTGGAAGATCCGACGGCATCACGAAACGGACCGTAAAATGCAGATGCGTATTTTGCAGCATATGACATAATTTGCACATTGGTTTTTTTACGTTCTTCAAGCATATTCCTAATGGCTGCAACGCGACCATCCATCATATCAGAAGGAGCAATGATGTCGCATCCTGCTTCAACCTGGATGAAAGCCTGATTAACAAGTGCCTCAAGTGTTAAATCATTATCCACATAACCGTCTTTGATAATCCCGTCTTGTCCGTGACTTGTATATGGGTCAAGTGCAACATCACAAATTATACCTATGCCCGAAACCTGTTCTTTTATTGCTTGCACGGTTCTGCATATAAGGTTTTCCGGATTTACACCTTCGTATCCATCATCAGACTTTAGTTCTGCGGGTGTCTTGGGAAATAATGCGATTGCTGGAATTCCCAATTCTCTTGCCGTTGCGGCTTTCTCAACTGCAAGATCGATAGTTACACGTTCAACATCAGGCATGGAGGCTATTTCCGTCGAAGTGTTGTCACCTTCCTGTACAAAAATCGGCCAGATCAAATCCTCAACGGATAAGTTGCTTTCACGAACCATGCCCCTTGACCAGCTGTTCTGGCGATGTCGCCGGGGTCGACTGTTTGGAAATGAACCCACTATCATAATGTGCTCCAGCGTTTAATAAATTTATTTAAACTATTAAGTCTTTGTAACTAAATTTTAACAGCTTGTTAGGTATGTTGTTATATAACGAATGAAAATAAAGCAAAATATATTTATGAATTAGTAGGATATAAGGATGTCATTAACACATCATAGTAGTAATCTTATCGGCGGTCATGAGACACAGGAAACAAGAACAAGACATAATTTTCTGGAATGTTTAAGGCTTATTGAACGTCTTCACAGAAGGATGCTTGATATTGTCAAGCATCGTCTTGATTTAAAAGGTATGAGCGATATCAATTCGGTTCAGGCACTTTTGCTTTATAATATTGGGGATCATGAAATAACAGCAGGAGATCTTAGAAATCGTGGGTATTACCTCGGTTCCAACGTTTCCTATAATCTGAAGAAATTGGTTGAAGCCGGTTATATTCGTCAGGAAAGATCAGAACATGACCGTCGTGCGCTTCGTATCTGGCTTTCGGACAGCGGTAAAAATGTCTGCAATCTGGTTGGTGAATTGTTTGATGAGAATCTTGATATGGTAAAAGATCAGAATTTATTTACAGATCAGGGTGTCACTGAACTTCGCGACCGTCTACGTTCGCTTGAAAGCTTCTGGACAGATATGTTACGTTTTTCAGTAGAATAATACCGAATCCATTAAAAATTATTGCTTTTTTCGTATTTGAATTGATAAGATCAATCTTGTCAGGTGTAACAAATGCGGATATTTCGCTTCCTTTGTCGGTTAATCTAGGGTAGGACAGGGCGAAATGATTCAAGTGGAAAAATAGTAATGGATTATGACCTTATATTTTCAAATGCAATTGCTGACATAAAAGACGAGGGCCGATACCGCGTTTTTATGGATATAGAACGTACAAACGGTGATTTTCCAAAGGCCACTTGGCACACCGAAAATGGTGAAAAGGAAATAGTTGTCTGGTGCAGTAATGATTATCTTGGTATGGGGCAACATCCTGATGTTATCCAGGCCATGAAAGATGCAATCGACAAGGTAGGTACAGGTTCCGGCGGTACAAGAAATATAAGTGGAACCCATCATTATCATGTAATGCTGGAAAATGAACTTGCTGATCTTCACGGGAAAGAAGCGGCTCTTCTCTTTACATCCGGATATATTTCAAATGAAGCGTCGATTTCAACGATTGCACGGCTTATGCCTGGCTGCATCATTTATTCAGATGAGCTTAACCACGCATCCATGATTAATGGTGTGCTTACGGGGAAATGTGAGAAACGCATTTTTAAACATAATAGTACGGAACATTTGGAAGAATTAATCAAGGCGGATGATCCGGCTACGCCGAAAATTATTTTGTTTGAAAGCGTTTATTCCATGGATGGGGATTTCGCACCAATTAAAGAATTCTGTGATCTTGCCGATAAATATAATTGTATGACATTTATGGATGAAGTTCATGCAGTCGGAATGTATGGCCCAAGAGGTGGTGGCGTTGCAGAAAAACTTGGACTTATGGATCGGGTGGATATCATTGAGGGAACACTTGGAAAGGCATTTGGCTTGATGGGTGGATATATTACTGCAAGCAAGGACATCGTTGATTGTGTTAGAAGCTTCGCATCTGGCTTTATTTTTACAACGTCTCTTTCACCGGCTATTACAGCGGGTGCACTCGCAAGTATTCGTCATCTTAAAAAGTCAAATGTGGAACGTGACCGTCATCAGGAACGTGCTGCAAAACTGAAACAGCTAATGAGAGAAGCAGACCTTCCGGTTATGCCATCGTCAAGTCATATTGTTCCACTTCTTGTCGGAGACCCTGTTATCTGTAAGCGAGCGTCTGATATGCTTCTTGAAGATTTTGGTATCTATGTTCAACCGATTAATTTTCCAACAGTACCACGTGGTACGGAACGACTTCGTTTTGCGCCAAATCCTTTACATAATGATGATATGATGGATCATCTTGTAAAATCCCTGAAGACGGTTTGGGAAAAACTGGAAATTGATAAATACTGCCGGGCAGCGTGATGGTGTGAGCAATGAACGATGATGATTTTATACTGGAGTTCATTGCGATGGGAAATTCGGTTAAAGTTACATGTGTCGATCCCAAAACCGGTAAGGAAGTATCAACCATAGGACCCGCCAATGCCCCTCGTTCGCAGCTTAGTCAGGCTGCCGTAAATAAAATGCTTTATGTCTTGAAAAAAGAACAATCCTAACTTTTTGACGTTAAATCAGTCTTTTGATCCAACTTGCATTTATCATTTCATTTGGTAATCTCTTTTAATTTTTCAATGTTTGCCTATGAGGATATCAAACTTGAAGTATTTTAAATTCAGCTTCAGTATTGGCAGGAAACGAAATAAGGAATGGGTGATTCATGAAAAAATCATCTGGTCGTAGCTGGTCATTAAGGATTGGTCAAATTTTATGCGGATCGGTATTCGTTGTTATTCTATCTGCTTACCTGATTTATTGGGCGGGTAACCTGTCACATATAAGACTGCCTGATGTCCCAGATACTCCTGAGATTGGATTAGTTGTGGCTATATCGGGATTGATCATTATGATTTCGGGTATCTGGTCAATTATGATAAATGGTGATGGGCTTCCGATGAATGCCTATCCGTCTACAAAATATGTTAGAATCGGTATTTATAAATGGATTTCCCATCCCATTTATTTAGGTTTTTTCTCTATATGCGCAGGGATTTCCATATGGGTCGGTGCTCCTGGTGGTCTTTGGGTAGTGACACCCGTTATTGCATTATCCTGTACGGCATTGATATGGGGTTATGAACGGCCACAATTGATCGGGAAGTTTGGTGATCTATATTTTGATCATAAAATCAGATTACCGCAGGCAAGCGATGAAAAACCTGAATTTATGGATTTTGTATCTATCGTGCTGCTTGTATATTTGCCTTGGTTGCTGGTTTATCAGGGAATAGCCAGCTACATAGGGGTGGTAGACCCCCTCTGGGTATCAACGCTTCCATTTGAAGAAGGCTTCCCTGTTTATGAGAGTTTTGCAATACCTTATATTTTAACGTATCCGATTGCTGTATTTTTGCCTCTTTTGGCAAAAACAAAAAAATGCCAGAGAAAATATTGTATTTCTGTAATTCTGGCCCTTACGATCGTTATTCCATTTTATCTGACATTCCCGATTATTGCTGAATTCAGGCAATTTGAACCTTCAACATTTTGGGGTGATCTCATTATTTTACAGCATTCAGTAGATAATCCCGCTACTGCATTTCCTGCATTTCATGTTGTTTGGGGAATTCTTGGTGCAAAAATGCTGTCTGACCGTTTTTCAAAATTAAAAGTTTTATTCTGGATAGGTGCATGGCTAATTGCTTTAAGTTGCTGGTTTACGGGAATGCACGCAATCCTGGATGTCGTTGCCGGTGCAGCGGTTTCTTTTCTGGTTTTACATTATGAGGACATATGGCATTGGTTAAGAGGTCGGATTGAACGCCTTGGAAATTCCTGGCGTGCGAGGAGGGTTGGGCCATTTAGAATAATTAATCACTTCAAATATGTTTGGATCGCGACTTTTGGAGGCATTATATTTACAGTTTCCATTCTGGGTTCTGAGTATTTTGTGGCTACGCTGACTATATGTGTGGTTGGGATAGTTTTTGCATCCCTCTGGTCGCAGCTGATTTTAAGTACGAATAATCAATCAAGGTCATTTGGGTATTATGGTGGCGTAATTGGGGTGATAGCAGGTGTCCTTTTAACGCACTTGTGGTTTGGGTTGCCCTGGATCATAGGTATATCCACATTTTGCATTGTAGCACCTTTTGTTATAGCGATTGGACGTTTGCGTTGCTTGATTCAGGGGTGCTGTCATG
>JAUILB010000226.1 GCA_030432815.1 Alphaproteobacteria bacterium
GCTTGGTTCTCCGGATGAATAGCTCATCCGCGCATCAACATAGCCCGTGAAATTAAATTCGGGAAAGTTATCCTGTGCCCATGCATTCTGGGTAATAAAAATAAAACTTACCGCTAACAATTTTTTACACATAAACGTCTTCCATAAATTATAGGTCGTCACATTCAAATTTTGCTTTTTTGAACCGTCACTCGCTTATGTTCCCACCAATTAAGCATTCAATATGACATTTATTGGTTAAAAGCCGGTTAAGCCGCGGAAAAGCAGTATTTTGGGGCAAAAATTAAGGGAAATTTAAGGTTAACCGGGTACTTATATAGTCGTAGAAAATCTACTGGGATGGGACGTAAACGTTAACTTATACATTGAGTAATAAAATGCAGTATATAGTTCAGATCGGTTTAGTGGCCATTATCGCTTACTTTAGTTCGATGGCGGGCGATGTTTTTTCAGCAACAGTTTCAGGCAAAATTACGGATAGTGACGGTAATGCACTTGAACATGCCGTTATTACTTTGGTTGGGCAAACGCCGGAACTTATATCAATGACCGCGGTCATGCCATCGCCGGTAATGTCACAGCAGGACATTCAATTTAACCCCTTTGTGCTTCCGGTTGCTGCGGGGACAACAGTTTCTTTTCCAAACAGGGATCAAATCCGTCATCATGTTTATTCCTTTTCAAAAGTAAAACGGTTTGAGCTGGAACTCTACGGCGAGGATGAAGAAAAATCGGTCATGTTTGATCAGCAGGGGGTGGTCGCGCTTGGCTGTAACATTCACGACAATATGCTTGCTTACATTTATATCGCACGATCAAATATATTTGCCAAAAGCGATGCAGACGGAACAGTGACAATTAACGATATTCCCGCAGGGGTCTATACCGCATATGTATGGCACCCACGTATGCGCGCAGACGAAGAAGATATGAAGCAGGAAATAGTCGTTGATGAAAATGGCGGCGTTGAAATTTCATTCGACGTTGTTCTTAAACGGGAACGTAACCGTAAAAGAAGCACTTATTAGGGGGTAAAGGGGCGCATGTTTAAAAAATTTCAAACCAAACTGGTCATACTTTTTGCAGCACTTTTTGTTCTTGTGCAGGCGATGACCTATAGCTCGGTTTATTTTGCAACAAAAAACAACCTTGATGATCAGGTGACGGAACAGCTCAGGTACGGGGGCACAGTGTTTAACCAGGCGCTTGAGGTCAGAAGTGAACGGTGGCTTAATGAAACACGTATTTTTTCGACAGATTACGGTTTTCGTTCTGCGGTAACGACCTATGATGAAGCAACCGTTATGTCCGCGCTTAAAAATCTGGCTGCACGGGTTGATGCTAATTTGGCGATGGTCGTTTCGCTTGAAAATGAAATTGTCGCCCAGCTTAGTGATGATGACCAGGTTAAGTTTACGACTGCTGAATTCAGTCAGATGATAGAATTCGCCGATGAATATGGGGATGCGACGGCCTATATCGAACTTAATAATAAAATATATCAGTATACGGTTGTGCCGGTGCTTGCGCCTGTTCCTGTGGCGTGGGTGGGTATTGGTGTTCAAATTGATGCTGCTATGATCCGCGATATCAAACAAACGCTTCCGGTTGGTATTGATATCACCCTGATTGAAAGAATGGATGACGGGAAGCTGGTGCCGATTGAAACCACTCTTGAAGGAGATGCCAGCCTTGCCATTGATGAAATTTTATCAAGCGCGATTGTCGAAGGAAATATTAATTTTGACAGCGTGGCCGATTATAATTTTATGGCTTATAAAATGTTTCTGCCGTCGTCGCTTGATAACAGGAATACGGCGGCGGTTTTGACATATTCACTTGATGCGGCCTATAGCCCCTATATGCCGCTCGCATATATGCTGATGTTGCTTGCGGCACTTGGCCTGGTTTCATTGATTGCTGGAAGTATTACTGTCGCGCGCAGTGTTTCAAGCCCGCTGAAGGTTCTCACCCGTGCAGCGCGGTTAATTCAGATTGGCCGTTATGAAAAAATAGAAAAAATTAAGCAAAAGGACGAAATAGGGGAACTGGCAAACCATTTTAACCAGATGGTGATCGGTATTCAGGACCGCGAGGAACAAATTATTTATCAAGCAGAACATGATCTGGAAACAGGACTTCCTAATCGAAAGAGCCTTGAGAAATATTTGAATATTCTGGCGGAAAACCACAAAGACACAGGGCAGGAATTTAGCGTTCTGCAACTTTCTGTCGGGCGTTTTGGTGATATTCGTAATACGCTTGGTTATGAAACCGCCAGGGGACTTATTAAAAATATCAGTATCAGGTTATTAAGAAACGCCAATAGTAATAATTATGTTGCGCGTCTCAGTACATCCAATTTCTGCATTGTTCAGGAAGGTGCAAGCATTTCAGATGCCAAAGAACTGGCATTCAAACTTTTGGATATATTCGAAGAACCGTTCAGCGTTAAAAACTTTACGATTGATACCAATGTAAGTATCGGTATCAGTTCGTGTCCGGATCATGCGGACACTGTTGATTTATTGATACAGCGGGCAAGCATTGCGGCGCTTCATGCAAAGGATTCAATAGATCGCATAAGCGTATATGACCAGAAAATTGACAAATATGATCCTGATCAGCTGTCATTGATGGGAGATTTTAGAAAAAGCCTTGATGAAGGGGACGTTACTTTCTATTACCAGCCAAAAATTGATCTGAATTCAGGGCGTATAACCCATGTGGAGGCATTGGTGCGCTGGATCCATCCGGTCAGAGGGTTTATTGCACCTGATAATTTTATTACCATGGCAGAACAGACCGGACACATCCATCATTTAACCATTTGGGGACTTGATACTGTTATCAAGCAGCTTAGGGAATGGGAAGATGTGGGCATTAACCTTAAGATGGCATTTAATTTATCCGCATATGATTTAACGAACCGCAAATTACCGGAAATTATTATCAAACTATTGGAAAAATATCACATTCCACGTTCTGCAATGGTTTTTGAAGTTACCGAAAGTGCCATCATGCAGGACCCGGAACTCGCGCTTGAAGTTTTAAACGCGATGGATCAGCATGGATTTATTCTTTCCATTGATGATTATGGAACCGGCTATTCATCCATGAGTTATCTTAAAAAACTCCCAGTCAGGGAACTAAAAATCGATAAATCATTTGTGCTTGATCTTGCAACTAACCGCGAAGATGAGATTCTTGTCCGCTCGGCGATTGATCTTGGGCATAACCTGGGCCTCAAGGTAACTGCGGAAGGTGTTGAGGATGAAAAAACGATGGAACTTCTTAAAAGTTTTGGCTGTGATACCGTTCAGGGTTTTTATATCAGCAAACCATTGCCTGTTGCAGATTTGAATGATTTTCTAAAGAATTCGCCATTTGGTCTTTCCGTAATGCCAACTTCCGGGCAGGGCACAATATCGCAAAGTGATAACACACTTGTACGGATGCTTGAGCAGAAACTTGCTAAAAATTAAAGTTTGTACGACTCGGTGTTTTTGTTGTTTTTCAGTGTGTTAACCATTTTTGTTAAAATATCTTTGCTTTATTGTTAAATATTATTTCACCGTAATTATTTAGAAAAAAGTCAGATAATACAATTAGTTAATCCAATTGATAACCGTTCTTAGCACCAGTAAACGCAATTTGATTTGTCAGATTAAAAAATATGTGATTGGATTATTTTACAAGTATTGAGTAATGCGACTGGCATCGCAATTTATGTTATCGAAATTCCAAACCTTAAAACCTTGATGATGAAAGAGGTTTTTGGAAAACAGGAGGCTGACGTGAAAAAAAAGTGGCCAGAAGTAGAGCGGAGAAAAGAAAATGATCCGCGTAAAAATAAATTCAGGCGTATCGACGACAGTATCAAGTTGATCAAAGGTCAAAAAACCGTAGTTGTAAACGCGATTCTTTGATTTAAAAATAAAAGACTTGTGAACTTGCGCCTTAAATAATAACGTTCCTTTAAATAAAAATGGAATGTTATTATGAGTGAGCAGAACATTGAGACTGTCTATGATCTTATAGATAAGTCAGAGGATGCCTTGATACGGTTGTGTCAGGATCTTATCCGTTTCCCTACAATTAATCCCCCTGGTAACGATTATCAGGCCTGTGTTGAATATATTGGTAACCGCTTAAAAAATAGCGGTTTTTCGGTTGAGTATGTTCGTGCATATGGCGCGCCAGGTGATAATGCGGAATATCCACGTTATAATATTGTTGCGCGTTATGAAACAGGTCGCCATGGCCCCTGCGTGCATTTTAACAGTCATATCGATGTGGTTGAAACGGGTGATGGTTGGACCAAAGACCCGTTTGCCGCAGAACTTGAAGACGGGAAGATATATGGCCGGGGTGCCTGTGACATGAAGGGGGGGCTTGCGGCATCCATCATTGCTGTTGAAGCCCTTATTAAAAGTGGCATCGAACTTAAAGGGGCGATTGAAATATCAGGCACCGCCGATGAAGAAAGCGGCGGATTGGGTGGTGTTGCCTACCTTGCTGAGAAAGGGTATTTCGCCAAAGACAAGGTAGACCATGTGATTATCCCGGAACCGTTAAATGTGGACCGCGTCTGTCTTGGGCATCGCGGTGTCTGGTGGGCGGAAATAGAAACGCATGGAAGAATTGCCCATGGATCAATGCCGTTTCTGGGGGATTGTGCGGTGCGTCATATGGGCGCGGTTGTTGCAGAATTTGAAGAAAAATTGTACCCGGCAATGGCAGCCCGGCATACAAAAATGCCGGTTGTACCTGAAGGGGCGAAACAATCAACCCTGAACATAAACAGCATTCACGGAGGCCAGGAAGAAATAGAGCGTTCCGAAAATGCCGGACTTCCAGCCCCATGTGTGCCGGACAGTTGCCGTATGGTTATTGACAGGCGTTTTCTGGTTGAAGAGGATCTTGGCTCTGTAAAAGGGGAAATCACCACGATCCTTGCCAATCTTGAAACATCACGGGAA
>JAUILB010000227.1 GCA_030432815.1 Alphaproteobacteria bacterium
ACTTTTAGCTGCATCAACGCGGGCGAACACGGCTGCCAACAATATTGTTAATGCATTTAACACGTCCACCCCGTTAGGCGGCGATACTTCAACTGCTGCCATACGCACTGCACGCGCATATGTGCCACAGCGTGTTATCAATTCTCCCCTAAAGCATGGCGGTGTAGTTGCACAAAAAGTACCGGTAAGCCCCTCATCTTTAACGGTTTTCAATCCTAACGATCCCGTTTCGAACGAACAGGGTTTTGTAGATATCCCTAACGTTGATCATGCTATTGAATTTTCCGAACTGATCAAAGCCAAGCATGCTTACAAGGCAAATGCAACCGTGATAAGAACACTTTCCGAGATTGAAGATACGGCATTAGACATCATTCGCTGATGGTGAATACCCTTTGATGTCTATAAAAATTATTTTTATGGTTAAAATGTTGTATTTTCTTAACCTTTTGATTTTATACTCCCTAATGAAATTAAATATTATAACTACCGAAATCTTGATGGGCCATTATTTCGGAACTCGGTGTGGAATAAATGAGTGACATAAAAAATACAACCGGCGAAGAAATTCAGAACCTGATCAAACTTGCCCACGACAGCAGTAAAGATGGACGCGCAGAGCTTTTCGACGGAATAACTGATTTAATTGAAACGCAACATCAACAGATTTCCGCTGTGGAAATTGAGTTGATGATGGATATTCTCGGAAGAATTATTTCTGATATCGAGCTAGGTATCAGACAAAAATTGTCACTTCGTTTAGCGAATAGAGATGATGTTCCGGTAGAGCTCATTTTATTACTGGCCAATGATGAAATTGACGTTGCAAATCCTATCCTTGTGCAAAACACACTTCTTACAGATAAAGAACTGGTCAGTATTATTCAGCGTAAATCCAGGCAACATCAACTTAGTATTGCTGCCCGTAAAATGTTGTCATCAGAAGTATCAAGGGAACTTGTAAAAACCGATGATGACGGTGTTATAGTTGCTTTGTTAACGAACCAGTCCGCAAAAATTGACAATGAAACTATCGAAGAAATAGTTGAAAAATCGCGCACAAGAGAAATTCTTCAATCCCCACTTGTTAAACGGCATGATCTGCCAAAGCATATAGCCGCAAGAATGTATAACTGGGTCTCTATGGCATTAAAGCAGGAACTTATGGATATTCATTCATTTGCCGCTGAGGATCTTGACCGAAATATTGCGGAATCCATCAAGGAACTAAAACAGGAAGACGCCGCCAATCAAAGTCATTCAGACAACGAAAAAACACTTATTGAAAAACTTAAAAAAGCAGACAAGCTGCATATTTCATTTTTAATGAAAAGTCTTCGCCAAGGGAATATAAGATTGTTTGAACTCGCGTTTGCTGAAATACTGAATATTCCTGACGAAATTATGTGCAATATTCTTTATGAGCGTGGGCCTGCTGCTCTTGCGATCGCTTGTTGTGCCGCCAAAATCGATAAGTCGGTATTCATGACAATGTTCCGCCTTACCCGTGAAGCAAAAATGATGGATAGTGAGTTGTCACAAGAAGAGATTGAACACACATACAGTCAATTTGTAAAAACAAACGAACAACGTGCAAAGGCCATTTTGCATAAATGGGTTGAAGACTCAGCACGCAGTCCTATATTCTAACGTTGACTTAAGAAAAACTTTCAATGGTAGGTAAATATGTCTGATAATGACATTAAGCTATCACTTTTAAATGGTGAGAGTGAAGCTGCAAAATCATCAGCAGATCATTTAAGATCGCTTTATAATTTTGTAAGCGTTGATGATTCAGACGTGATTGTTGCATTGGGTGGCGATGGGTATATGCTTCATTTGCTTCATGAGCTGCTTGATGTTGATAAACCGATTTTCGGCATGAATTTGGGAACAGTCGGTTTCCTTTTGAATGAGTATTCACCCGAGGATCTTTTTAAAAAAATAAGGGGGGCAATACCGGTTACAATGCACCCTTTAAAAATGATCGCACAAACCATTGACGGACTAAATGTAGAGGCCATTGCCTTTAATGAAGTATCATTGCTACGTGAAACCCGACAAACAGCAAAAATCAAAATTTCTGTTGATGAAAAACTTAGGCTTTCAGAACTAATGTGTGATGGTATTCTTCTTTCAACCCCTGCTGGCAGCACCGCATATAATCTATCTGCACATGGTCCAATCATACCGATGAATGCCAATATTCTGGCGTTAACGCCGATTAGTGCTTTTCGCCCCAGGAGATGGCGTGGAGCACTCCTTTCCCATACATCAAGTGTGAAATTTGAAATTTCAGAACCTATAAAAAGACCCGTTAGTGCCGTTGCAGATACAATTGAAGTACGCAATGTAAGCAGCGTTAGTGTTTTCCAGGATCAGTCATACTCTAAAACGTTATTATTTGACAAAGAGCAGACATTGGAAGAACGCGTTCTGACTGAACAGTTTATAAGTTAAATTATTTCCTTAGCGATTGGCAAAAGGACTGTAAATTCTGAACCCTCACCAACTTTACTTTTAAGTAGTATATCGCCGCCCATCTGTCTGGCAAGATGCTTTGAAATATGAAGACCAAGGCCGGTACCTTCTTCTTTACGCGAATAAATATGGCCACGGTCCTGGTGAAATTTTTCAAAAACCAGATCCTGTTGTTCGGGAGGAATGCCGATCCCTGTATCCCAAACTGTAATTCCAACAACATCATTCGCTGCATGCTGAACCCGTACTCCAATAGTACCGCCTTCAGGCGTAAATTTTACAGCATTACTAAGCAAATTCACAAAAATCTGGGTTACACGGCGGGGATCAACATAAATCTGTTTATCCGTATCAACGCTAACTCTACTTGTATCAATATTCTTATTATTCGCACTTAGAACGACCAGATTCAAAGCGGTTTCGATTATTTCGGAAACCTTTATATTACGCATTTCAAGCTGTATTTTTCCGCTTTCCAGAACAGCCACGTCCAATATATCATTAATCAGGTGCAACAAATGACGTCCAGCATTCATAATGTCATTGCTGTATGATATATATTGATCGTTTAATTCTCCAAACGCCTGCATGGTCATGGCTTCCGCAAAACCGATTATCGCATTCAGTGGTGTCCTCAGTTCATGGCTCATGGCTGCAAGAAAATCACTTTTTGCTTCTAACGCTGCTTCTGCCTGTTTTGTTGCGATATCAAGTTGAGCCCGCTTGTCTTTAAGATCATAAAGGGTATCTTCAAGCGATTTTTGTACTTTTTCCGCCTTCATTTTTGCGTGATAACTGTCTGTAATATCGGTACCTGCGCCACGGAACCCTTTAAATTCTCCGCTATCCACGTCAAACATTGGCACACCGCTAAGGTAAATATAAATATCTTCATGATCCTGATTTTCAAGCACCAGAAGTTGATCGCGAAATGGCGCCTGCTTTTGCAAAAATGATTCACTGTTTATTTTTTCACCTTCGAACCCTGACCGCAATTCCCCAATATTATCTATTTGCCTACCAACCATAAGAAAGGATGGAATACCAGTGATAGCCGTAAAGCGATTTGATACGTAGGTCAGCTTCATTGATTTATCAACTTCCCAGTACCAGTCCGACGTCGCACGTGCAAAATCACGGTAACGTTGTTCTGTAAGTGATGCATCCTCGGCGTTGCTGAGTTTATATTGTTCGGTACAGTCAGTGTATGTACCACCAACCGCAATTACATAACCATCATCATCACATATGGGAAAATGTCGTGACCGGTATTGCCGAACATTACCGTGTATATAAAGTGTTTCTTCAACGGTAACACTGCTCCGGGTAAGCTGAACTTCGTTTAATATTGAAACAAGGCTTGGAGGAAGGCGATAATCCCCGCTTGGCTGATGAACAATTCCATCCATGGAATCACTATCATTTACAAGCGCACGATAACCATCATTGACAAAAACAAGTTCTCCACCAATTGTCGAAACATAAAGCGGAACTTTATCATCAAACTTCATTTTACCAAGAAGTGAATGAATCTGGTCTTTTACAGTGGGATGTTCACTTTTTTCCAACTGATTCTTGACGAGCTTCTCAGCCCGCAACTTTTCAACGATCTCAAGGGGTATGATCGTCTTATCAGTTATGTTGTTTACATTCCTCAATGTTTTTTCCAATGATTACAATATGTTATCATAAAATTATTATCTTCACCTAACATGCATTTTTAAGCATGATCTGCGCTTCCTGATAATTAAAATCACGTTGCCAGTATCTGACAGCAGCCTTTGCATTATCCGGCTTTATTCTATCATATAAACTCAACATGGTATTTAAAATTGATGTTGAACGTGCTTTCGGACCACTATTCGTTTGCAAAATCAACAAGAACATCGTTGAAAACTGGCTCTTTTCAAGACCTATTGCCCGCGATATTACAGCCAGGCTCTCATCGTTTCTTTCACGTAACACACGCCAGATGATTTTAACACTAAGCCCGCTAAGTTCAGCCAGCGCGGCCACAGCAACATTAATTCTTTCCTGACGAAGCGAGGTCACCACGAAATCAAAATTCAGCTTACGTTGTTCAGCCATGTTTCTTACAAGGTTGATGGCTTTACTCATGACGCTTTCTTTTTCGTCATGTTGATTAGCGACTGATTTTGTAACCATTTCGAGCGCATCATCCAAAGCAGTCTGATCAACATTAAAGTCTGCGACAATTTTCCGTCTTAACGCTGCTGAAACCCACCAATACATTTTATGCGCCAGTTCAAATGGAAGATCATGCCTGTTGAGCAACGGTTCTTGAAAGCGATCAACGGTCCGTGATTCCTGAACAAGATATTCAATTGACGCCTGTGAAAGCTCAGCATTTTCATTTCTTACCATCGCTTCAATCACGTCTTCATTACCATGTTCAATCAATTCATCGGTAACTTCCTGGCTGACATACGCCCTGATGGCAATTGCTAACCGGTGAGCATCA
>JAUILB010000228.1 GCA_030432815.1 Alphaproteobacteria bacterium
ACATTTATTTCATCAGGCGGATTAAGGCCAGCGTTGATAAGATTGATTGATGGCATGTTTTATACCCATAATTAGAATCAGTAAATATGGGCGCAATATAGCCATTATAACGATCTTGTCAGCATGTTTTTAATAAAAAACCCCGCCAGTGGCGGGGTTTTCATAAATACTATAAGGGGCCGTGTTTATCCCATCCCTGATTTAGCCACGATCGCAACGAGCAAAATTGCCACGATATTGGTAATTTTAATAAGTGGGTTAACCGCAGGACCGGCAGTATCCTTATAAGGATCACCAACAGTATCACCTGTTACAGATGCTTTATGGGCTTCTGAACCTTTACCACCGTGGTTTCCGTCTTCAATATATTTCTTGGCATTATCCCATGCTCCACCCCCGGAAGTCATTGAAATCGCAATGAACAGTCCGGTTACAATGGTACCAAGAAGCATCGCACCAAGTGCCTGGAAGGCAGGGATCATGTCTCCTGTCACAAAATATGCTGCGAAGAAGAGCGCAAACGGTGCCAGAAGCGGCAGCAGCGAGGGTAGAATCATTTCCTTGATCGCGGCTTTGGTAAGCAAATCTACGGCTTTACCATATTCTGGCTTGCCTGTGCCTTCCATAATACCAGGGATTTCTTTGAACTGGCGACGTACTTCAACCACAACGCTGGCAGCGGCGCGACCAACCGCAAGCATCGACATGGATGCAAACAGATAAGGCAACATGCCACCAATAAACAGACCGATTACAACAAATGGATCCTGAAGCGGGAATGTAATATCTGCATATTGTGGAAGATAATGCCTGATTTCTTCTGTATAAGCTGCAAACAGAACAAGCGCTGCCAGTGCTGCTGAGCCAATAGCATATCCTTTGGTTACTGCTTTCGTTGTATTACCAACGGCATCAAGTTTGTCGGTTGTATTACGGACATCTTCCGGAAGGTCGGACATTTCGGCAATACCTCCCGCATTATCTGTCACGGGGCCGTAAGCATCCAGTGCAACCACCATACCGGCAAGAGACAGCATTGCTGTAGCGGCAAGTGAAATGCCAAACAGGCCAGCCTGAGTATAGGCGATAAAGATACCGGCAGAAATTACAATAACAGGGAGCGCTGTTGCTTCCATTGAAATAGCAAGACCCTGAATAACGTTAGTTCCATGACCAGTTTCTGATGCTTCAGCGATCACTCTGACAGGACGATATTCAGTACTTGTGTAATATTCGGTGATCCACACAATAAGCGCCGTAACACCAAGACCGGTAAGAACACACCAATATAGGTTCATGGCGGATAGTGTTCTACCAGTTGTCATTTGTGCACCGGAGAATATATCCCAAATTTGGAACATTCCGAATATGAGCAAAGCGGAAATTACCGCACTGGCAACAAGACCTTTGTAAAGGGCACCCATGATGTTTTCCGAAGCACCAAGTCTTACGAAGAAAGTACCGATTATGGATGCAACAATACAAAGGGCACCGATCATTAACGGTAGAACCATCATATTTTCCACTGAACTTTCCATAAATGCGCTTGAAGCAATCAGCATAGTCGCAACAACTGTCACGGCATATGTTTCAAAAAGGTCGGCGGCCATACCCGCACAGTCACCAACATTGTCACCGACGTTATCAGCGATAGTCGCAGGGTTGCGGGGATCATCTTCGGGAATACCAGCTTCTACCTTACCAACCATGTCACCACCAACGTCGGCACCTTTTGTAAAGATACCGCCGCCAAGACGGGCGAAGATGGAAATAAGACTGGCACCAAAACCAAGACCGATCAGACCTTCAAGGTTGTAGCGTACATCAGCCCCGCTAGAGACCATATAAAAATAATAAACTGCAACACCCAGCAGGCCAAGACCAACAACAAGCATCCCGGTAATGGCGCCGGATGTAAAGGCTACGTCAAGTGCTTTACCGAGACTTTCTGATGCCGCTTGTGAAGTCCGGACATTTGCGCGAACGGATACATTCATTCCGATATATCCGGCGGCACCGGAAAGGACGGCACCGGCAACAAAACCAACTGCAACGTGAATGCCTAGCAAAGCTCCCAGTGCGATTGCAACAACAACCCCCACAATGGCAACAGCTTTATATTGACGGTTAAGATAAGCGGCAGCACCTTCCTGAATAGCGCCGGCAATTTCCTGCATACGCTCATTACCAGTGCCAAAGGCAAGTACTCTTCTGGTTGCATAAACCCCATAGAGCAACGCAAGAACACCACAGCCAATAATTATTAGATTAATATCAGTCATTATTCCCTCTGAATTTGCTTTTTAATTTAAATTTTTCCTTTTATAAGGCTTAAAAACAGGTAGGTTTGCAAGCCTTTCCCTACAAAAGATAAAACACAATGCTCAATTATGGTGCGGAAATCAAGAGTTGATTGACGTTTGCTAAAACTGTGCCATTTGAAGTTTCTAAAATTAACTTCTTTTTATGTTCTTGTTTGCTATATAAATTATTTATCCAAGGTAAAATAAAGGAAGTTTCATTGAAAATACTGATTGTTTCAGGTTTTTTTCCACCTTATGCACCAGTATCAGGCAGCAGGATCAATAAACTTGCCAAATACCTTGTGGAGCAAGGACATGACTTGAAAGTTCTCTCGCCTATCCGTGAAGATCAGGGCACATCCCTGACCCCTGAAATATCTATGGATAAGGTAATATTCACTGAATTTAAAGATATTAACGCGTTTCCATCCGCAGTAAAAAATTGGCTTAAAAATTTATTTGAAAAGTCTGAAAAAACGAATACCGACAATAAAATAAATGTAGCAGAAAATCCTGGTGAAAAAGAAAAGGGGGCTGGGGAAGAATCAAAGCTCAGTTATTATTACAGGAAAATAACCAATATTCCGGACCGTACCATTGGATGGTATCCAACCGCGGTAAGAGAGGGACGCAAACTTTTTAAAAACTGGGCGCCCGATATCATATTTACAACTGTTCCCCCGTTTACATCGCTTATCGTTACATCAAAGCTTGCGCGCATTATAGATGTACCGTGGGTAGCGGATTACCGGGATTTGTGGTCGGATCATGGATATTATAGTGGTTCTGATCTGCGCAAAAAAATTGATAAATTTATTGAAAAAAAAGCACTGTCCAATTGCAGTGGATTGATAACGGTAACCGATAGCTGGGTGAAATTATTAAAGGATGCACGAAATATGCCGGTTGAACTGGCGATGAATGGATTTGATCCGGATGATTTTGAAAACATAAAACCGAAAGCTCTTTATCCCGGTCACCTGACTATTCTTTATGCCGGTGCTTTATATCAGGGAAAACGCGATCCGCTTAAATTATTTGAAGCATTGGCAAGAATGGGTGAAGATGCCAAAAAAATAAAGGTGCTTCTTTATACCGAATTTGGCAAGGATGAATTAACTGATGAACAACGAAAAGTTATTAAAGATAACAACCTTGAAGACCAGATCGTGTGCAACACCTATATCCCGCAGGCAGAACTGCATAGTATCATGGCTGCTACCGACATCCTTTTGCTGCTTAGATGGGATGATAAGCGCGAGAATAGCGTTATAGCCGGAAAATTGTTTGAATATATCGGGGCCGGAAAACCGATACTTTCTGTTGGGGGTACGGAAGGCGAAGCGGCCGATATTATCCGCGATAATAATTTTGGAATGGTCAGCAATGATGAGGATGAAATTGCAGAATATCTTAAAGAAAGGCTCGCGGATAAAACAAATTCCCCCAATCCAAATCGTGATAAATTCATGCGTGACGCCCAATTTGAGAAAATTGAAAAATTTATGGCAGGGCTTATCGCCGATCACAACTCATAAATATGTCCGGCAAGGATCGCTAAAAAAAACAGCATTCCAAAATAGTGATTGGATTTAAATAGGTTAAGACATCTTTCACGATCATAAATGTCAAGTTTGGCTATCTGATATACAAGATGGAAGCCCGCCGGGATTATGCCTAGATAAAAAGCAAGCCCAATCCCTGCTGTCATGCCAGCTACAATAAATAAACCAAACGTGATGATGTAAAAAACACTGATCCATATATTTGTTTTGTCACCGAAATGTAAGGCCGTGGACTTCACGCCGACCCTTTCATCGTCTTCCTTATCCTGATGGGCGTAAATAGTGTCATATCCCAACGTCCAGAAAATACCCCCAGCGTAGAGCAATAGTGCAGGCAGTTCAATTGTACCACTGACAGCGGCCCATCCCATAAGCGCACCCCAGTTAAATGTGAATCCAAGCATCAGTTGTGGCCAATAGGTAATGCGTTTCATAAGCGGGTAAATGATCACAAGGATAAGTGACGACACACCAATAATCTGGGTAAACCGGTTTAGCTGCAGCAATATCATTAATCCAATGAGTGAAAGGGCACAGGCGAATATAATCGCACTGGTTACTGACACACGACCGCTTGGCAGCGGTCTTGACTTTGTGCGTTCGACCTTTGCATCCGTTTCTCGGTCCCAAAGATCGTTAACAATGCAGCCAGCCCCCCGCATTACAAAAGCACCGATGGTAAATAATATCATAAGATTCCAATTGGCAAGTGCATTTGACGAACCGTGATAGTGTCCTGCAAGCATAATGGACCAAAGGCATGGCCAAAGCAGGAGCCATGTACCAATTGGGCGGTCAGCGCGCATCAGTTGAAGATATGGCCAGGCAAAATCCGGGGCAAGTTTATGTACCCAGCTTTCCTTAACGGTATCCTCAGGTGCGTTTTTTATACGATCATCTAATTTTGTCATTTGTGAATACGCGACTTATGTTTATCATATGATTATAGTCATAAGTGAATCAGGTCAAATGTCCAATAAAAAGCCCAGAACCCGCCTCTATATTGATTGCGACTTCAACTCAGGTGATATCCATTTGATTGATGGAAATCAGGGCCATTATCTGGTCAATGTACTGCGTGTGC
>JAUILB010000229.1 GCA_030432815.1 Alphaproteobacteria bacterium
TGAAAGCAAGACTGTCAAAGATACCGGACCTGACCTTAACGAAAATGATATTGTGGTGGCAAGTGAATTTTGTCCTTATGACGGACTTAAATTTAAGAACCCCGTCAAAATTTTGTTTGCACAGAATTGGGTCTATGTCCTGCCCCGCAAAAACAACGATGATAGGGAGAAATCATATCGCGATATCGGTTATGACCATGTTATTTCCTGCGGAGAATATATAACAAAATTTATCGAAATGGTTCACGACGAGAAATGTGTGACGATTCAAAACGGCGTAGATGATAAAGTGTTTTCCCGCGAAGATTCTGTTAAAGAAGAGAACCGTATACTTTGTTTGCCGCGCAAAAACCCTGAAGACATAAGAAAGATTAAAACAATCGTTGAACGTGAAATACCCGAAGCTACATTTATTTTGGCAGACGGATTAACAGAGAGTGAAATTGCGTCTGAATACAGAAAATCGGATATATTTTTATCATCCGGCTATCCGGAAGGATTTGGATTACCACCACTCGAAGCGATATTCAGCGGGTGTGTGGTGGTCGGTTTTGCTGGCAGGGGAGCCAGGGAGTATCTCGTTCATGAAAAGGCGGCCCTAATCGCTGAGGATGGGGATTTCATCATGGCGGCGGAATACCTAATTAAGGTATTGAAAGACAAAGCACTTAAAGAGAGGCTTCGGGAGAACAGCCAGTCTGTTATCAAAAAATATACCATAGAAGCAATGAAAGCCCGGATTGCGGAATATTACGCTTCTCTTTAATTCTTCACCAATCCTTTTATCCCGATTTGTTTGATGGGAACCGATCGTTAGGTTATCTAAAGAAGGTGGTGCCCCCACACGGACTCGAACAGTAATCTTTTGTATTCCAGCAAGGTCATATAAATCGCAGTGTTTAGTGATATTTATCCAACTATAGACTAATAACGTCCAATAAGATACTATTAGTTCCTGTATAAAAAGGGGGATTAAAAGGTGGATTAATATGGCCGGTAAATACAAACTTTCATCTAACTTCATAAAATCCGCACCCCCAGGCAAATATGGCGATGGGGCGGGCCTCTGGTGCGTAAAACGCAAAGATGGCGGTGGTCAATGGGTGCTGAGGGTGCAAATGAACGGCAAGAGGAGAGAGATGGGCCTCGGGAGCTTGTCTACAGTATCCCTAAAGCAGGCGAGGGACAAAGCTGACGAATATCGCGCGATGGCTCATGACGGTATTGATCCGATCGTCGAGAGGAAAATTCAGAAAAAGACACTTAAGCAAACAGACAAGAAGCTGGAGACAATCGCACTGGACGCTTTTGAGTCCAGAAAGGCGGAATTGAAAGGTGATGGCAAGAATGGTCGTTGGTTTTCACCTCTGAAACTTCACGTTCTTCCCAAGTTAGGCAAAATGCAGGTGGACGATATTGATAGCACTTGTATTAGAGATGCTTTGTTACCTATTTGGCATACAAAAGCTGATACAGCCCGAAAAGCCATGAACCGGCTGAACATAGTTTTGTATCATGCGGAGGCGCTCGGATTAGACATCAACGTAGATGCGACACGAAAAGCTAAAATACTTCTTGGTAAACAAAACCACACGGTCAAAAATATACCAGCGATGCCGTGGTCGGATGTGCCAGCGTTTTATCAAAGCCTGGATGAGTTGACGGTCACGCATCTTGCGCTCAGGCTTCTTATCCTCACTGGTGTTCGATCCTTGCCGCTAAGATACATGCGAAGCGAGGAAATAGAAGATAATATATGGACAATCCCAGCAGAAAACATGAAAGGACTAAAAGGTAAAACCAAAGCATTCCGTGTGCCGTTATCTACTGAAGCTATGGCGGTTGTGGACTTGGCAAAATCTTTTGCGAGAGATGGTTTTCTTTTATCAGCCGTCAGAAAGGGCGTAATTTCCGATGCAACAATGTCACGTCATATGGAGCGGCGAGGATTGGTCGAACGACCTCATGGTTTTAGGTCGAGCCTAAGAACCTGGATCGCAGACGTTACAGATGCACCTCATGAAGTTGCTGAGGAGGTTATATCTCATAAAACGGATACACTTGTGGCTCGTACATACAGAAGAACCGATTATCTTGAGATGCGCAGAAATATAATGGAAAAATGGGCGCAATTTGTTACAGGCACAAAGTTTACCGAAACAATTAGGATAAGGTGAGATGAATAAACCCAGGCCACCTAGGCTAGATGCAGAGAAACTCTCGAAAACAAAAGTCGATGACTTATCAAAATTGAAGTCAAGACTAGCATTTTTCGAAGAGGGAAGAAAAAACAAAAAAATTCCTACAACTTATATCGCCATGGAATCGCTGTCAGCTCTTCTAGGCGGCCGAATTGCGGGTTATACTGACGAAGAATTACGTGCTTGCTGGCCGAAATATTGGGGCGAGGAAACGCTTTTGATACCTGCCGCGCTTATCGAAACACTTTCCGCAGTTTGGATCGATTACCTTCAGGCCCCTACCGGAACAACCCTTGGTGAAGCCTTCAAGCTGGAAGGCGGTGGACAGGGAAAGAATAAAATAAGAGACACTCTAAAAACCATCGATAAAGCCAGAAGTTTATCACACCAGGTCGAATTAAATTATTTAGCCGGTGATGAAAAATCAAAACCTATTTCTCTTGAAGAAGTATATGTCAATGTTTCCGAAGATAATAATGTCAGTTTTGATACTGTGCGCAAGGCCCATCAAAAGTACGGCAAATACACCAGGAGGGAGCTGGAGGCGCTGGGCATCATTATAGACCGAAACTGAAATTACATTAGGGGTAAAAACTTCGCGAAGTCGTTGCCTCAGTTACTCCACCATAAATCATGCAAAGTCCATTGGTAACTTTTAACAACCCAATAGGACAAATAATGACTATTAAAATTTTACGCCTTCCTGAAGTGGAAAAAATAGTAGGTCTATCACGGTCAACTATCTATTCAATGATTGCTGACGGCACTTTTCCCAAACCAGTTAAGCTTGGTAAGAGGGCTGTCGGTTGGCCAGATCACAAAATCTACGACTGGACAGAAAAAATATCTTCAGGAGCGAAATATCATGTCTGATCATTCCGCATTCGAAAAAAACTGTGTGCAGTGTAGCACCGTCAAACCAGTCTCAGAATTTGCGAAAAGTAATAAAGCGGTAGATGGATACCAAAAAACCTGTTTCGCGTGTTCCCGGGCGAGAAAAGCGGCAAAACGCACACGAAAACAAGCCATAAATGATAAGTGCAAGGAGTGTATATACGATCCGATCGCTGGAGACGGAACTTGGAGGCAGCAGGTAGCCGACTGCACTAGTCCTTCATGCCCATTGTTTGACTGGCGTCCTTTACCAAGGAGGTCGCGATGATGGATTTGGTTTACAACACAAAAGAAGCCGCAAAATATTTGGGCGTTTCAACCCGTACATTGGAGCGTTGGCGAAAAATCGGAACAGGTCCCTATTTTATCAGGATGGGTCACCGCATTGTTTACCAATTGCTTGATTTGAAGCAATGGAGGCTCGAAAACCGAGGTTTGTCGTAAAGTGAAAGAGGCTATAATTTGTGCCTCTTTTTCTTTGTTTAATCTACCGACATGCACCGACAATATCTCGGAACACAAAGGGGGGAGGCAGCTCATAAACTCCCTATAAAATCAACGGGTTAGGGTATTTGATCATTCCTTCTATATATAAGTAGTGTAAACGCTCATGAAAGCATCATCCTATATCCAGTTACCACAGGCAGTAGGCTTCATCGAAGCTGCAAGCAAGGCATATTATTGTGATGTTCCCTGGACCACACACATAGTAATTCATTTGGAACAATCAGGGGTTAGTCCATTTAACGCTGCAAAGCATGTGCAGCATTCTGTTCACAAACTGGGTAAATATCATAAACGAAATGGAATGGCGTTTTCGTATGGCTGGGTGCTTGAGAATGCTCCTGTGAAGGGAACGCATCTTCATCTTCTGGTTCATCGGCCATATCCTCTCCCAATGCATTACATGAAATATCGGTGGGCGGTGTTGAAAATATTCAAACTTCCAAACAAGCAAGGAATGCTTCAGGTGAGGAAATTCTGGACGCATCAAAGTTATCAGAGGAATTTGGAGGCATTGGTAGACTATGTGCTGAAGGGTATCCGGCCAGGAACTGAAGAGATGTTTATAGATCAAACAGGTATCTTCATTGGCAGGGCTGAAGAACAGGGCATTATCTACGGCAAGCGAGTAAGCTGGAGCAGATAGGTTTATTGACCCGTAAAAGGGTCGAAGAGTAACACGGTTTAACTACCGACCTCCCCTGTTAATACAGAGATATAACAGAGAAGAATCGATCCGACATGACTGTCTGCTTTCGACGGTGATCTCAACCGGTCGCTGCAATATCTCGCGCCTGTCCTCCATTCCATAGTTCTCCCAGTAAAAGGCCCTCAACGATCAGTGGCTTATTTAGATTTCGAACTGTCATCCCGTGTCGACCGCAAAAAACTAGTTCCACAATTTGCACACTGATCATTAAACCCCGAATAACGACCATCTTTATCTTCAAGCGGGGGCCAGTCACATTTAGGGCATCCCCAATACTTTAGCATAAAAATAATTATCGGAATAAAACCTAATATCCATAATAAAGCGAATTTAGGTGAGTACTGCGTCATAAACTCAACAAACAAGCCATAGGCAATAAGAACAAATATTAGCTTCAACAAACGTTCCTTAAAAAGGTGCTCCATAATGTATCCCCCGTATATTGCAGGTAAAGATTAACGCGCTAACAATGTTACTTTAGTACAGACCAATTAATCATATTTAAACCGATGCGGCAATAGTGTCCGCTTTGGGTGGTGGTCTCAACTGGTCAACGCAACACTTTACTCTAATATAGGAATAGAGGGAGTGATTGATATGGCATATAGAACGAGAATAAAATACACGGCTGAACAGAAGAAA
>JAUILB010000230.1 GCA_030432815.1 Alphaproteobacteria bacterium
TCTTCAATCATCGCAAGGGCACCTCTGCCATTTTCCTCACTTGGCTGAAAAATAAGATAAACGGTACCGTCAAATTCAGCATTCACAAGCTTTGCGGCGGCCCCGAGCAACATAGCCGTGTGCCCGTCATGGCCGCAACCATGAAAAACACCGTCGTGTACCGATTTATGATCCGGATCGCCTTTTTCCTGTATTGGAAGTGCGTCCATATCCGCCCGCAAACCAATAGCCCGTCCGGACGATCCCTTTTTAATAATCCCGACAATACCTGTCCCGCCAATGCTGATATGTGTTTCAATATCCAGGCTTTCAAGTATTTCGGCTACTTTCGCGGCAGTGCGTTCTTCGTTAAACCCCAGCTCTGGATACTTGTGAATATCCTGCCGCCAAGACCGCATGTTCTTAACGATGTCATTCATCTTCGCACCCCTTTCTTACAAACAAGAATACCGGTGATAATAAATGTAGCCCCCACCAAATGATATATACCAAGTGCTTCCGCAAAAAGTATCCAGGCGAGGATTGCTGCAACAAGCGGCTGAACAAGAAGGCTGACCGATCCAAATGCCGCCGGTAAATGTGCAAGTGCATAAACAATCAGGCTCTGCCCCACAACATGGGTAAACCACGCAAGTGCAAGTAGCGGCAGCCATCCGGCCAGTGTAGTCGGTATAAAATTACCCGTTTCATTAAGGGCAATCGGAAGCAGGAATATACACCCAAATACAGCTGTCCCCAAAACAATGGAAACTGTTGAAAAACGCTTGCGTGCCTCCGCGCTTGAAATCATATATCCTGCATAGGCAAACGCGGTAATAAGACCAAGAAAATCACCAAACAAATGATCGGGATTAAGTTCAATACTGCTCCCCATAAGCGCCATTGCGCCCATTAAGGCCAGTATCATGCCCCCGACAAATGTCCTGCTGAAACGTTCCCCGAAGAATAAAAAGCCCCCGACAGCTGTGAAAATCGCCGCCATATTTGCAAGCAATGTCGCATTAGCAACGGTCGTAAGCTGCACGGACCAGTGCCACATGGTCAGGTCAAGCGCAAAGAAAAAACCAATAATTACAAATGGTTTTATTTCTTTCATGTTCATTTTCGGCGTAGCCGCACCAGCGTTTTTACGAATATCATATACCTGCCAGATGATCATAAGCGGTAAAGAAAGCGCAAGCCGCCAAAATGCCGCCGATGTGGGCGTAACATCGGCAAATCGCATAAATACCGGTGACGTACCAATGGCAACACCACCTATCAGCAACATAACAAAAGCCGTCATATTTATTTGACCAGCCGCCTTTTCAACCTGTTCTGACACGTCCCTCTCGCTCTTAGAAATAGGGTGTAATTCGTTATAGTCCTGTGATAGTCTACTTTTGAATTTATGCCTAATAAAAAAACACGGGAATAAATAATGGCTGAACCCAAACCATATAGCGCCATTGAACTGGCCGATATTCATACACCCCTGCTTTATAATTACTGGTATGTGGCCGCGCTGGGCAGTGAAATTACCCGTGACCTTAAAGAGCGAACTATTTTAAATTGTTCCCTTGTCATGTACCGCGATGAGGATGGCAATCCGGTTATTTTACAAAACCGCTGCGCCCATCGTTCCTTTCCGCTGGATAAAAGTAATCTTGAGGAAGGCGGAATACGTTGCCGTTATCACGGTATAAAATATAACCATAACGGTGAAATTACCGATGTCCCCTGTCAGGACAGTTGCCCGCGCACAGGTATCAAAAAATATATCACCAAAGAAATCGGTCCCGTCGTCTGGGTCTGGATGGGCGAAGATGAAAACCCCGACATAGACGAAATTCCCGAGCTTCCCGTACATGATATGAATAAATGGACCCATGTGGTTGGTAATTATAACCATTTAAAGGGCAGCTATATATTAATGCAGGAAAATTTATGCGATCTTTCGCATCTTCCGTTCCTGCATGCGGATACCTTTAAATTTCCCCGGGAATATACCGCTGCCCCGATAAAAGTAGAACGTGACGAATATCGGGTAACATTTTACCGTGAAATGCATGACTGGAGTTTACTAAAACCCTTTTTTCATCCGGGGCTTGACTTTGGTAACCAAAAAGTCATCTACCGTTCCGGTGGTGAGTTTGTCACCCCGGCCACAAATAAGGGTTATGGCCTTCTTTATCCCGTTGATGAAAATGGCAGTGAGCAGGCACCCATCGGCCATTATGTAAGCCACTATGTAACCCCAGAAAGTGACAATACATGTCATTATTTCTGGTATGTTGCGCGAAATTACGCATTGGATGATGAAGAGTATAGCAAAAAACAGGGTGACATGGTCCAGCGTGGTTTCGAAGAAGACCTTGTAGCCATCAATCTGTTACAGGATATGCTTGAAAAAGATCAGCATGACTATAAGGAAATCGGCATCAAGGCAGACAAACCCGGCGTAATGATGAGAAAAATCATTAAAGGGCTGGCAGATAGCTAGATTATTAATGCCTTTTCCTACCATAATTACCATTATCATTTATCAATCATTTCCGCTCCATCTTTTCAAAGCTTTTGATTGTCAGGCTGAATTATAGTAAGCTCGAGTCTGGGTTTACGGGTGAAATTAGCTTTAATAAATAATATCTTAAACGGTTTGATGTGTGAAAAATTTCCTGTGCCCGGACATTACGCATTACACCCGCGATATAATTATTAAAACCATGTTGAACACAAAAAGGCGATTATTAATAAGGGCACGTAACAGGGAATTGAAGAGGAGACAATATAATGACTGAAGAATTATACTGGCTGGTATTAACAGCCCTCATGACATCTTTATTTTGGGTGCCTTATATTTTAAACCGGATTGCTGTACGGGGACTTATGGGTGGTATGGCAAACCCATCACCGGATGACAAGCCGCAGGCTGATTGGGCTAATCGTGCGCAGGCAGCCCATCGCAATGCTGTTGAAAATCTGGTTATTTTTGCGCCGCTCGTGATAGCAACGCATGCTCTTGGTGTAGGTACACCACTTACCGCTACCATGTGTATGGTTTATTTCGTTGCACGGCTTGCTCATTTCATTGTTTATACTGCCGGAATTCCGGTTGTCAGAACGCTGACCTTTGCAGCTGGATTTTTAGCACAGCTTATCCTGGCGCTGAATTTACTCGGAATGATGTAAATATTATAGGGCAGGAAATTCCATTTTGCGTTTTACCTGCCCAAAAACAAAACTGGAATCAATACCCGCAATGCCGGGTATGGTTGATATTTTTTCGCGAACGAATTTTTCATAACTTTTCAGATCTTTGCTTACTACACGTAAAAGATAATCCGATGATCCAGTCATCAGGTAACATTCCATCACTTCATCAAGTTTTGAAATACCATACTCAAATCCCTTAATACACTGGTCGGAATGCCGTTCAAGCCGAATATGTACAAATACAGTAAGCGGGAGACCATATTTTTCCTGATCAACAATAGCCGTGTAACCGTTTAACAGACCTTCTTCTTCCAGATTGCGCACCCGTCTCAAACATGGTGATGGCGAAAGACCGATTTCGTCTGCTAGTTCCTGATTGGTTAATCTCGCATTCTGCTGCAAAACTCTTATTATTTTATGATCTATAGCGTCCAATATTAATTCCTTGGCATATTCTGCTAATATATAAACATTTATTGGAAAAATACGCAAGCACATTGCGTTTAAAATTTGCTAATATTGCCGTTATTGATAATAAATGAACAGAGTGTCCAAACATGAAATCCAATGCCAACAATCCCGAAACAATGGGCTTTGCCACACGCGCAATTCATGACGGTTATGATCCAGCTTCTGCAGAGGGTGCATTAGTGCCTCCAGTGCATATGACATCAACCTTCACATTTGAAAGCGCAGAACATGGGGCCGCGCTTTTTGCTGGTGAGAAGGAAGGACATTTTTATACGCGCATATCCAACCCAACTTTATCATTACTGGAACTGCGTATGGCCAGCCTTGAAGGGGCGGAAGCGGCAATGTCAACAGCATCCGGAATGGGTGCAATTACATCGACATTATGGACATTACTCAATCAGGGTGATGAAATTATCGTTGATAAAACCCTTTATGGCTGCACATTTTCATTTTTTCAACATGGCCTGACGAAATTTGGAGTGACCATTAAGCATATCGATATGCGTGATCCGGAAAATATCCGCCGGGCAATTTCCAATAAAACAAAAATCATTTATTTTGAGACACCAGCCAATCCGAATATGCGTCTTGTGGAAATTGGCGCGGTTGCCGAAATTGCCCGGGAATTTGGCATAACAACCGTCGTCGATAACACATATGCCACACCTTATCTGACCCGCCCACTTTCATGGGGCGCGGACATCGTAGTTCATTCAGCAACAAAATATCTTGGTGGGCACGGTGATCTTGTTGCCGGTATTATTGCCGGGTCAAACGAAATGATTGATCGCATCCGCCTTGAAGGTGTTAAAGATATGACCGGAGCCGTGATGGCGCCACTTACCGCTTATCAAATCATGCGCGGTCTTAAAACATTGGAAATCCGCATGGAACGGCACTGTGCCAGTGCGCGTTTAATTGCAGAACAATTGGAAAATCATCCTGCCGTTAAAAAAGTATTCTATCCGGGGCTAAAAAGTTTCGAACAATATGGACTGGCAAAGCGTCAAATGAAAATGCCAGGTGGCATGATTGCTTTTGAACTTGAAGGCGGGTTGGCAAACGGCACACAGTTCATGAATGATCTTAACCTGATCAAACGGGCCGTAAGTCTTGGTGATGTTGATACCCTTATTCAGCACCCAGCCAGCATGACCCATTCCACATACACAGCCGAAGAACGAGCAGAACATGACATTTCCGATACATTAATGCGTCTTTCTGTCGGTCTTGAAACACCGGAAGACATTATGGCAGACCTTAGAAATGCGTTAGACCGAA
>JAUILB010000231.1 GCA_030432815.1 Alphaproteobacteria bacterium
ATCGCCCGTGACCTTGGTTACAAGGCAATGCAATTTAATTTCGTCGCCGCCAGTAACAAAGGGGCCATAAGGTTATGGCATAAGCTTGGTTTTAAAACAGTCGGGCTTCTTCCCGGTGCATTTAACCACCCAGACCAGGGCTATGTCGATGCCCTTGTAATGTATAAATGGCTTTAATCTGATTAATGCCTAAGGTCATCATGACCAAAACGGTCATAAAGAAAATCGATCAACCGGGATAGTTTAGCGGGTATATGGGGACTTGGCGCATAAAGCAAAGACATCTCAATATCGGCAACATTACTGATATCCATAAATTTCACCAGACTTCCGTCCCGTAAAGCATCGGATACGATGAATGACGGCAGATAAGCAACCCCGACCCCGGCCTGTGATGCCGCCATTATTGCAACCCCGTTATTGGCGATAAGCATGGGGTTTACTTTTATCTTTCGTGTTTTTTCTTTATCGCGGAATTTCCAGATTGGCGGACCAAAATTACTGTAATGAATGGTTGGTATGTCACTTAACTGCTCTATATTTTCAAGTGTACCATGTTTTTTCTTAAACTCAGGTGACGACACCAGATATGTTTTAAAACAGGTGATTGGATGTTCGATTAATGATGATTGATGGTCCACCTTCCCTATCCGTAAAGTGGCATCGAATCCTTCTGCTATCGGATCAATATAACGGTCATCCAATAACAGCTCTACTTTTACTTTTGGATATATACACATAAAATCAGCAATAGCAGATGCAAGATGAAGCGACCCGAATGAAAGCGGGGCATTTAGTTTCAATTTTCCGCGCGGTTCATCATCATGTTCCTTGATCAGGCGGTCCGCTTCTTCGATTTCAGATAATATATTTTTGGCGTTTGCATAATAATCATCGCCGCTTGGGGTGGTGCTAACCTGCCTTGTTGTTCGGTTTAAAAGCTTTACACCCAGTTCATTTTCAAGATCAATAACCGATTTATTAACCTGCGCACGCGAACGGTTTAATTTCCGGGCAGCTGCAGCAAACCCGCCCTGCTCAACAACCGCCACAAAGGAATTTAACTGCGTAAACTTGCCCATTAGATTGTCCACTATTTTTTGACAATATGTAATATCTTACTATTATTGTCAATTCATATAAAAGATATTACTTTAATCTCATAAACAGACTAGGAGATTTAAGATGATTAAAATAAGAAAAAGCGAAGACCGCGGAAATGGTCATTTCGGATGGTTAAATGCAAAATACAGTTTTTCATTCTCCAATTATTATGATGAAGAACATATGGGCTTTGGCCCGTTGCGAGTTATTAACGAAGACAGGGTGGACCCACAAAGCGGGTTTGACACCCACGGACACCGGAATATGGAAATTATCACATATGTAATTGACGGCACCATCGCCCACAAGGACACATTGGGCAACACCTTTAAAGTTCGCCCAGGTGAAATTCAACGTATGACAGCTGGTAGCGGCATTCGCCACAGCGAACATAATCTGGAAGATGATGAACTGCATTTGCTTCAAATCTGGATACTACCGGAAGAAAATGGCCTGGAACCTTCGTATGAACAAATCAAAATTCCTGATGCACATGGTCAAAGCGACCTGACACTGATCGGTAGTCATGACGGCAGAAACGGTTCTGTGACAATCCATCAGGATGTTGATCTTTATCAATTGGATATCGAAGCCGGGAAATCCATTGAGGTGGATACCAAAACATCGCGCCTATATTGGCTGCAAATGGTCAGTGGCGAAATCACAATTGATGGTGAAGCCGTAAAGGCAGGCGATGGTGTAGCAATAAGCAATCAGGAACAGATAAATTTTGCCGCAACTAAAGACAGCAAAGCCCTGTTTTTTGACATGGCAGCACTTAATTAAGGAGATTAAAAATGAATATTGTTGGAATTTCAGGAAGCTTAAGAAAAGATAGCCATAACACGGCAATCCTTAAAACCATGATGGAACGTGCGCCGGATAGTGTCCAAATGACATTGGCAGAATTAACCGATATCCCGCTTTATAATGGTGATATTGATGTGGATGGAGGCCCGGATGCGGTGAAAGCCTTTAAGGAAAAAATCGCAAAGGCAGACGCATTAATCATCGCCACTCCGGAATATAATTACAGCATTCCCGGTGTGCTTAAAAACGCACTTGATTGGGCATCGCGTCCTGCTTTTAATTCAGTGCTGAAAGATAAAAAAGTTGCTGTGCTCAGCTCTTCCATGGGCTTTACTGGTGGTGTAAGGGCACAACAAAGTCTGAAATACATTCTTTCAGGCACACTTTCAGATGTTGTCCGCATGCCGGAAGTTGTGGTGGGTGCAGCACATACTGTCATTGAAGATGGCAAAGTGACTAATGAAACGACACTGAAATTCCTTGATCAGATATTTGATGTACTAACCCAATAATGAAGGGGGCGCCAATGGCGCCCCTGAATGTCCCTATGGACTAAGAAAAAAGATATTTACTAACGTCGGTATTTTCTTTGCGCCAGATAACATTATCAATGAAGAAGTGGTGAATATTAATAAACACCCAAAACATGAATAAATAAATTGCAAACGAGCTAATATCGGCACCAGCACCAAACGACAAAGCCGCAACCTGACTGAGTATCAGTGGTGCGATCCAGAACCCGATAGCACCGGCAACAATCCCAAATAGGGCAAAACTAATCAGACGTCTTTTTATACCAATTGTGTTTTCTGCTCTTTTTACCATGGCTTCTGCACTATATTCCGCTTTTGAGCGGTTAATCTCATAACGCCATACAACCACCAAATACTGTGTAGAATGAAATGCCGGAATAATAAAAATGAGTACAGGATGAATTTTAACAGCGAGCAACCATGCATAAAGCGACGCAATATAGGCAACGGCCCCGCTTTTTGGCATTGCATCATAATCTGTGCGGCATTGATTAAAAAACAGGTAGGCAACCATCACACTGCTTATTGTCATCAGGCTCGCAGCCATCCACATCATCCAGCCCGGTGCTGTTAGCGCAAAATATTCAATACCCCATAAATTATAATTTGCGGCTTCGGAATTAAGAAACAGCCACGAAAATATCCACACCAGATACGCATTGACCAAAAACAGTTTCTTTTCATTGTTATTATAAAAACTGCGCTTTAGAACAGAAGAAACCATTAACATGCCGTAACCCTGTTTCACATAATGCCAACCGACAAAAAACGCCATCGCGTTACCCGCAAAGCCAAGCAGGTTTAAATTCGCTGATAAAATGCAATAAATAAAAAAGAGCACCATGATTACCGGCACCACTGCACCGGCGAATATAAAGCGGTTTTTAAGAGCAAAATCATCGTTACCTAATTTAGCAAAAAAATCACGATAAAAAATATGGTAGGAATGAGCAAAGTGCGGGTGGTTTATAAAAGTGGTCAGAAACAAAAATGCAAAGGAAACTTTCGTAATAACCTCTTCATTTGTTGGAAAAAATAAAGCGATTGGCAGTAATACAACCATATAACCCCCACCCAACAAAAGAAAGTCCACCACGGGATTAAACAGACATTTTTCCTCAACTTTTCTATCGGTCTCAAATTCTCCGGTAACAACACTCATATTCAGTTCCTAAAAGATGAAATTTACTTAATAGGAAAAGATTATATGAACGATGTTAACATTTGGTTTAGTTAGGAATAAATTTTATCCATCTTACGGTCCAAGGTTAACTAAGCAATCCGTAAAGCGTAACACCAATAAAGTTTGCCGTAGCATAACCGAAGGTTCCGCAAAGAACAGCTGGCGTCACCAGAGATTTCCATCCCATTGCTCCTGCCATGGCCGCTGCGGTTGGCGGGCCCAAGATACAGGCATTTGAACCGATAAGTGCTTCAGGAAGTCCAATTTTAAATAGTTTGGAAAGCGTTAAAATAACAATCAGATGAACAGACAGAATAATAAACGCAAATAGCGCAAAAAGCATTCCGCTGGTAATCATGGTCGGGATATCCACACTGGCACCAATTGCACCTAGGAACAAATACATGATCGCAATACCAATTGGAAATGCTTCGGTAAGTTTCACAATATGATCATGTGCAAATGTCGCCATTGCCACCGTTATAAGCGAAAGAAGCAGAAGCCTCACTGACCCGGCCCCGATCTGCTGTAACCAGGGAATTATATCAACAAGTAAAACAGATAATATGTGACTTACCGCGACGATTAAAAAAGCAATACCAAGACTTACGACTGCCCTTTCAATGGCAAACGGGTTTTCATCATCATTAGCACTGGTCACTTCACTGTCATCATATTGATTTGAATTCGCATCATATGAAAAATACCTTGCCATAAACTTCATGGATGGAATGGCTATAAGCAAAGCCATAAATGAAACACCCACCACATTATCGGCTGCAATGCTCGCAGTCATTACACTACCATCTTCAAAGCCGACAGCATTGGCAACACCAACGAAATTTACAGAACCACCGATGAAAGTTGCGCTAAAAATAGCCCCCAATTCCGCTTCAAATTCACCAAGTGGCAGCATCATCACACCAAGCAGGGTACCAAGCGTCGTACCGATCGCACCAAAAATAAAGGCGATCAGTGTCGGACCACTTTCTTTGAATATTTTCTTCAAATTCGCATTAAAAAGTAAAAGCACAATCGCAATCGGCACACCGACCGTATTAATGCTTGTAAAAACATTATTTTGCGCAGGGATAATTTTGAAATTGGCTAAAATAGCACCGAAGGTGATAATCATAATGGTGCCGGATATTTTTTGACCCAAAGTAGTTTTTTCAAGCCTGAATACAAGCGCCACCAAAAGCAGCATAATGGCCCACAAGGCAAAATCATTATCAGCCGAAATTAATGACATATTTCATCCTCCCTGAAATTATTCTTGTCATGACCCTAACGGATATGATTAGTTAA
>JAUILB010000232.1 GCA_030432815.1 Alphaproteobacteria bacterium
GGACAGTAATTATGAAAAAGGACTGGCACTTAGATCCATTGCGGATGAACAGGATCTTGATGATGGGAATGCCGAGCTTCTGGCAAGCTTTACCCCGGATGATGAAGATTTTTATGTCCCGGTTGAATTTGATCCAATTTCAGATGATGATCGTGCTGAAATGAAGCGTGAAATTGAACGTCAACTGGCACAATTACCATCGGAAGAAGAACTGGAACAAATTCATCGCGAAGCACTTGAAGCAATGCCAAGTAAGGAAGAACTTGATAAAATGCGAAGGGAAGCACTGGAAAGTTTGCCCAGTGAAAAAGAATTGGAAGAAATCAGAGCCGCTGCTCTAGCCAGTATTCCATCCGCCGAAGAACTTGCTGCAATGCATGCGGAAGCTATAGCTGATTTACCAACAGATGAAGAGCTTAGTGCCATGGTGGAAAAGGCGTTGGAAAGTGTCCCTACCGCTGATGAGCTAGAACAAATGAGAAAAGAAGCGCTTGAAAGTTTGCCGTCCATGGAAGAATTTAAAAGAATGCGCGAAGATGCTATAAAAAGCATTCCTACTGATGAAGAATTCGAGGAAATGAAAAAAAATATAGAAGAAAATATGCTTAGTGTTGAAGATATAGAACGGATCAGGCGCGAGCTTCAGGAGAAATTGAAAAATTTACCCGATATGGATGAGGTAAAACAATTAAGTGCTGAAATTAGGGAAAATATGTCTGAAATAGGTATTGAACTTGATGAACAAAGCTTTAGGTAAAAGCGATTGAGATTATATCTCCTGGCAGCACTAATCGCGTTAGCAGCATCTGCAAAAGCTGAAGAAAGAGACTATTTTCAGATTTCACTTTCAGACGTAAATGACAGCTACGCCTTAGTGAATGCGGAAATAACCGTTGAAAATGGGCGCCTTTTTACAGGAAGCGGTGGATCATATGATTGGAAGCGCGGGTGGGCTGATTTTATTCACGAAATGACACCCCGTTCGGAGAGCGGAAAAACTCTGGATATTTCACAGCAAGGGGAAGGTTTTGAAAGCCATTGGTATTTAGCTGAAAATAATGAACCGTTTAATGGTAAAGCAAGTGTCAGTTATAAAGTCGATCTTATATATGCCAGAACGGACTGGGATTTTGGCAACGAACAGGCGGGAAAAATATATAATGATGCTATTTATAGCGTAACGAAGCCATTATTCCTTTCAACAGGCACGAACCACGAAACCGAGATTGTATTTGATATACCTGCCGGATGGAAAATTGCCAGCCCGTGGGACCAAATCGGCGATAACCGATATATTACCGATAACTGGCAAGCACTTAACAATAATGCTATAGCGCTTGGAAATTTTAATAGCGTATCGGGTAATGCACGTGGTTTTGATCTTGAAATTATTTTGATGGGCGATTTCGCATCAGCGACATCACTTGTTACAGAAACAATTAATCAGGTTCTTCCTGTTTATCTGGATATATTTCCAAAAACTAAACCAGAAAAATATCTTATGTTCTATTTAAACGGGCCGTTCGAAGATGCGGAAGCCTTTCGTAATGGAGCAGCCTTTACAACAAGCCTTTCGCTATCGCCGGATAACAGAATATTCTGGGCGGATTTTCTGGCACATGAGCTTTTTCATTTCTGGAATGGAACCCGAATACGTGCAAAAGAACGTTGGCAGGGAAACTGGTTTTCAGAAGGCTTTACGGATTATTATGCAAATCTGGTGTTGGTCAACCGGGGTGTGCTAAGTGAAGACTGGTTTATCAGGCGTATGGAAAATATATTTGGTAATTATCTATATTTTCATCACTCTGGTTTGTTTGATGGCCTTAGCGTACTGGAAGCAGGAAAGGAAAAAGGACGAAACCGATTTGGTATTTATGATGCAGGTTGGGTGCTTGCTTTTGCGCTTGATGATAAAATCCGAACGGAAACGGCTGGCAAAAAATCACTTGATGATGTTATGAAGCTTGCTTTTGAACGGTTCGGTGAGACAGGTATCAATTATGAGCTTGATGAATTATTAGACGTTATGTCCGCAGCAGCAGGTATTGATCTTCACCCATTTTTGAAAAGATACTTAAAAAGCAGGGAAGAATTACCACTAGTAAAGCTTTTACAAACTTTCGGCTTGGAAAGTTATTCCAATGCTTATGCCAATGAATATTATATATCGCGGGATGCGACTGCCGAAAACAATGTTAAAACCAGATGGGAAAATCTTATCCACAATCGTTTTTCAGATTAGCGACAATTAAATTTCAAAGGTACTGGACGAAAGCACAAAAAACCGTATAAAACAGACATAAGAATTATTATTGCTGGAGACGGAATATGAGCGGCGAACTGGTCACGGTTTTTGGTGGTTCAGGATTTATTGGCAGAACATTGGTGCAGCATCTTGCAAAGGCCGGGTATCGTGTTCGTGTGGCTGTGCGGCGACCAAATAATGCTTTGTTTCTAAAACCGCTTGGTGAATTAGGCCAGGTGCAGCTTGCCCAGGCAAATGTGCGTAACCAGCCTTCGGTTGAGGCAGCCGTTAAAGACGCGGATTATGTTATCAATCTGGTGAGCGTACTTAATGAAAGAAGTCGCCAGACATTTGAAAATCTTCATGTGAAAGGTTCAGGACTTATTGCGGCGGCGTGTTCGCAGGCTGGCGTTAAAAGACTGGTGCAGATTTCATCTATTGGTGCCGATGAAGAATCGGATTCAAAATACGCACGTACAAAAGCAAGGGGCGAAAAAGCCGTCAGAGAAAATTTTCCAGACGCAACCATTATTCGCCCAAGTGTCGTCTTTGGGCCGGATGATCAATTTTTTAATAAATTCGCAAGTATTGCTAAAATTTTCAGAATGCTTCCAGTCATTTGTGGAAAAACAAAGATGCAGCCGGTCTATGTTGGTGATGTTGCAGATGCAATTGTAAGCGCAATTGAAAATAATGATGCCGCCGGTAAAATTTATGAAATAGGCGGACCCAAGATTTATGAATTTCGTGAATTGCTTAAACTGGTCAACAAATATACTGAACAAAATGTTCCGCTTATTACTATTCCAACGCAATTGGCTTACATACAGGCATTTTTCTTAGGCATGCTGCCAAACCCGCTTCTCACCATTGATCAGGTTCGGTTGCTTCAAAAAGATAATATTGCCGGGGAAGGAATGCCGGGTTTGGCGGATCTGGGTGTAAATGCTACACCTGCTGAAGCGATAATTCCCAACTATCTTGTACAGCACAGGCCAACAGGACAGTTCAAGTCTGTATCCTAGGCCGAAGACTGATATCCGTTAGGATTTTTTGATTGCCAGTTCCAGGCATCACGGACCATATCATTTATGCTTCGGGTTGCCTGCCATCCTAATTCTTTTTTGGCCAGACTGGAATCAGCATAACAGCTTGCGATATCACCGTCCCGCCTTGGGGCAATTCTGTACGGTATTGCCAGATTATTTTCATTTTCAAACGCTTTGATAACATCGAGAACACTAAATCCTATCCCGGTTCCAAGGTTATAGGTGACCAAGCCCGGGTTCTCATTTAGTTTATCAAGTGCTTTCAGGTGACCTGCTGCCAGATCCACAACATGGATATAATCCCGCACACCGGTGCCATCCGGTGTGTCATAATCGTCACCAAATATGGAAAGTTCTTCCAATTTACCACTGGCGACCTGGGTCACGTATGGCATCAGGTTATTGGGAATGCCGGTCGGATCTTCGCCGATCAGGCCGCTTTGGTGAGCACCAACCGGATTGAAATAACGCAGTATCGCTATATTCCAGTCATGATCAGATTTAGCAAGATCTGCAAGCATATGTTCGATCATTAATTTTGATGTGCCGTACGGGTTGGTCGTGTTGCCGGTTGGAAAGTCTTCAGTAATGGGGACGGATGCAGGGTCCCCATAAACGGTTGCGGAAGAGCTAAAAACAAGCTTTTTTACATTTGCTTTTCTCATCGCATTGCAGAGTATAGCCGTTCCGCCCACATTATTATCATAATATTCAAGTGGTTTTTCAACGCTCTCCCCAACGGCTTTTAACCCGGCAAAATGGATAACGGCATCAAAATTATTTTCTGAAAATAATTTATCCAGACCATCTGCATCACGAATATCAAGCTCCATAAATTCCAGATCGGTTTTGCCGGTGATGTTTTTTACCCGTTCAAGTGATGTGACGGAAGCATTGGACAGGTTATCTATAACCATTATTTGATGCCCCGCTTCCAAAAGAAGAAGAACTGTATGGCTTCCAATATAGCCGGCACCGCCGGTAACAAGTATGTTCATCAATTGTCCTGTTTCTTTGCTAATCCTAGGATAGTACAAAATATATGTTAATGAAGTATTTTTAATTCACGATCAATCACAGAAATTTCACTTGCTTGAAATGATTGAAAAGGTGTAAGTCAGTGGCATGGTTTTAAAAGGAATTTTCCGGACACTGGTCCTGGCCAAATTAATAATGATGATAATGCTTTCGTTCGCTACCGGGGCGGAAGTAAGAACTGATTTGGCAAAGTTGAATATAAGTGCCGATCACAGTTCTGTTGCACCGGGGGGTGATTTTTATATCGTTATTGAACTGACCCCCAATGAAGGCTGGCATGGATATTGGGAAAATCCCGGTGATGCCGGACTAAAACTCACCATGGACTGGAACGAAGTAGCCGGTCTTGAGATTGGTGATCTTCAATTTACATCGCCACATCTTATCCCGTTTGAAGAAATTGTTTCATATGGTTATGACGGAAAAATAACCATTATTGCGAGTGCGCATATTGCAGATGATATATCATCCTCGTCGATAGAAATTGGTGGCGCAGCATTCTGGCTTGTTTGTTCGGATGCTCTTTGTGTGCCACAGGAAGCGGAAATTTCATTTGAACTTTCTGTTGGTGAAAATATTGTTGATCCTGCTC